>JASHYE010000148.1 GCA_030043155.1 Candidatus Acidiferrales bacterium
GTGGATTTTGACGCGTCCGCGTGAAGCGTCCGGCCCCGTGTGGTAGAGCTGTTGGCGTCCAGAGTAACGACATAGGAGCGCATGGCAAAAAGGCCGCACGACGAAAAGCCGAAAACGGATTCGGGAAATCCGAAAGAGGACGCGATTGAAGTAATGGCTACGGTGATTGAGCCGTTGCCGAATGCAATGTTTCGCGTAGAGCTGGAGAACAAGCATCAGGTCCTCGCGCACATTTCGGGGAAGATGCGGAAGAATTTCATTCGCATTCTTCCGGGAGACAAAGTGGCCGTGGAGCTTTCGCCCTACGATTTGACGCGCGGCCGGATTGTTTATCGCTACAAGTAGCGCGACAGGAAGAATCAGAAGCAGAAGAATCAGGAGCGAAGGATGAAGGTTCGAGCATCGGTGAAGAAAATTTGCATGAAGTGCAAGATTGTCCATCGGCGCGGCGTGGTGCGCGTGGTTTGCAGCAATCCCAAGCACAAGCAGCGCCAGGGTTAGGAGGAGAAAATGGCACGTATCGCGGGCGTCGAGTTGCCGGCAAACAAGAGATTGTGGATTGGCCTGACGGCGATCTACGGAATCGGGCAGGCCCGGGCAAAGAGCCTTTGCGCCAAGGCCAACGTGGATGAGACCAAGAAGGTCAAGGATCTGACGGAAGAAGACGTGAATCGTGTCCGGCAGGCGATCGAATCGGAAGGCCGTGTGGAAGGCGATCTGCGGAAAGAGATGCAGATGAATATCCGGCGGCTGATTGAAATTCAATGCTACCGCGGGTTGCGGCACCGCCGGAATCTGCCGGTGCGAGGGCAGCGGACGCATACGAATGCGCGTACGCGCAAGGGGCCGCGCAAGGGCGCTGTGGCGGCCAAAAAGAAAGTAGCGGTTCGCAAGTAAGTAGTTCATCGGAAAGGAACGCTCGTGGCAAAGGAAGCGCAACAGGAAGGCGGAGCGCCGGCAGGAGCAGCAAAGTCGGCGGCTGCGGGGAAATCGTCAAAGCGGAAGAAGGAATTCCGCAAGAAGCGCGAGAAGCGCGTGGTGCCGCAGGGCGTGGCGTACATACAGGCTACGTTCAACAACACCATTATTACGTTGAGCGATCCCGACGGGCGCGTGGTGAGCTGGTCGTCGGCCGGCTCGGTCGGATTCAAGGGATCGCGCAAAGGCACGCCGTACGCAGCGCAGCAGGCGGCAATGACCGCGGCGGGAACGGCGCGCGACCAGTACGGAATGAAGTCCATTGAAGTGCGCGTGAAAGGCCCGGGCGCGGGAAGGGAATCGGCGGTGCGCGCGCTGGCTTCGGCCGGACTGCATATTCGCGTGATTAAAGACGTGACTCCAGTGCCGCACAACGGCTGTCGTCCGCCAAAGCGGCGGCGTGTGTAGAGAGCCGCCGCAGAATTTTGAATTCGCAAAGAACGATCAGGAAGAAGGACGGCCAGTCCGTAAACTGATCGGCATGAAATAAAGGAGAAGGGCATTGGCAAGACATCGTGAAGGAGTTTGCCGGCTATGCCGCAGGGAAGGGATGAAACTCTTCCTGAAAGGCCTCCGGTGCTTTACCGAAAAATGCGCCATTGAGAAGCGCAATTTTGTTCCCGGCCAGCACGGGCAGGCGCGCCGCCCGAAGATGGTTGGGTACGGCGTGCAGTTGCGCGAAAAGCAAAAGATGAAACGCACTTACGGGCTGCTCGAGCGGCAGTTCCGGCGCTATTACCAGGAAGCGGCGCGGGCGCAAGGGCCTACGGGCTCGAATCTGATGGTCATGCTGGAGCGGCGGCTGGACAACGTGGTTTACCGCGCCGGATTCGGCGGCTCGCGCGCGCAGGCGCGGCAGTTGGTCTTGCACGGGCACGTGCGCGTCAGCGGGCAAAAAGTGAATATCCCGAATTACCTGGTGAAAGTGGGCGACGAAATCAGTATGAAAGAAAAAATGCATCAGAACGCAATGGTTTTGGAAGCGCGCAATCTTGCGCAAAACCAGAATTCAATGCCGTGGCTCGAGATCGACCGGGAGAATTTCAAGGCGCGTGTGCTGGCTTTGCCGCGGCGCGAAGATGTGCAGACGCCGGCGATGAACGAGCAGCTGATCGTCGAGTTGTATTCCAAGTAATCAAGCGAGCGACGCAAACAAGTTTTTGAATGACCGCAGAGTGCGGGGGGAGGAAAGAAAAATGTGGAAGGGATTTCAGAAACCGAAGCGCCTGGCGGCGGAACTCGAATCGCTGACCGACAAGTACGGGAAATTCTCGGCGCAGCCGTTTGAGCGCGGCTGGGGAACAACGGTTGGAAACGCGCTTCGCCGCGCGCTGCTCAGCTCCATCGAAGGAGCAGCCATCACCGCGGTGAAAATTGAAGGCGTGCTGCACGAATTTTCGCCGATTCCTGGTGTAGTGGAAGACGCGACGGACATTATCTTGAATTTGAAGCAGGTTCCGCTGAAGCTGAATTCGGACCAGCCGAAAACCATCACTCTGCTTGTGGATACGCCCGGGCCGGTCACTTCCGGCAAGATCGAAGAGGATGCCGATCTGGCCGTGCTGGACAAGAATGTCTATCTGGCGACTGTGAGCGAAGGCGGAAAGCTGGAAATGGAAATTCGCGTAAAGAACGGGCGCGGCTACGTGGCTGCGGATCGCAATTTCGACGAAGATCTGCCTCTCGGCTTTATTCCGATTGACTCCGTTCATTCGCCGGTGCGAAAGGTGAATTATTCCGTGGAAGCGGCGCGCCTGGGCCAGATGACCGATTACGAAAAGCTCAACCTGGAAGTTTGGACGAACGGCGCCATCACTCCGCAGGATTCGATCGGTCTGGCTTCGAAGCTCATTAAGGATCACATGAGCATCTTCATTAATTTCGAAGAGCAACCGGAGTTGCCGGAGGAGGTGGTCGAGAATTTCGCCGATCCGCGCCTCGAGCATCTGGATCGCTCGGTCGAAGAGCTCGAGCTTTCGGTGCGTTCCTACAATTGCCTGAAGAACGCGAATATCCAGAGTCTTCGTGAACTGGTGCAGAAGACCGAGCCGGAAATGCTCAAGACGAAAAATTTTGGACGGAAGTCCCTCAACGAAATCAAGGACATTCTCTTGAAGATGGGGCTTTCGCTGGGCATGAAGTTCGATGAGCACGGGCGCATCATCTGGCCGCCGCTGCCGAGCCAGACAGCGCCGCCGGCTCCCGAAGAAACCACAGCGTTTTAAGGAACTGAGACATGCGACATCTGGTGGCAGGAAGCAAACTCGGGAAACAGCCGGCGCACCGCCGCGCGGTTTTGCGGAATCTGGTGACGAACGTAATCGAGCGCGAGCGAATCACAACCACGATTGCCCGGGCCCGCGCCGCGCGTCCGCTGGTCGAGAAAATGATCACGCTCGGCAAGCGCGACACACTGCACGCTCGGCGTCAGGCGGCGGCGTTTCTTCAAACAAAGGACGCGACCAAGAAACTTTTCGGCGAAATTGCGCCGCGTTTCTCGGACCGTCCCGGAGGCTACACGCGGATTGTCCGCGTCGGCTGGCGCATTGGCGATGGCGCCGAGCTGGCCGTCCTGGAATTGCTTGGTTCAGAGTTGAAGAAGAAAGAGAAGAAGGCCAAGCGGGAAAAAGCGCAAGAGGCCGCGCCGGCTGGAGAAGAGAAAGAAGCAAACGCTTCAAGCTAAACTGCTAACTTAAATTCCAAAAGACAGAAGCCCGCCGCGATAATTCTTCTCGGCGGCTTTTGTCTTTTATTCGAGCCGGTAATTCGGCGCTTCGCGAGTGATGATGACGTCGTGAACGTGGCTTTCGCGCAATCCCGCCGAAGTGATGCGCACAAATTTGCTGCGCTCCTGCAATTCGCGGATATTGCCGACGCCACAGTAGCCCATTCCGCTTTTGAGTCCGCCGACGAGCTGGTCGACCAAGCCGGAGACTGGGCCTTTGTACGGAACCTGTCCCTCGATCCCTTCGGGAACGGATTTGCCGCGTTCGCTGTTTTCCTGTGCATAACGATCCGCTGAGCCGGATTCCATCGCGCCAAGAGAACCCATTCCGCGATAGGATTTGTACGTTCGTCCCTGATAGAGAATCGTTTCGCCCGGGGATTCTTCCGTGCCGGCAAAAAGTCCGCCAATCATCACGGCGGAAGCTCCGGCCGCGATTGCTTTGGTGATGTCTCCTGAAAATTTCACGCCGCCATCGGCAATGATGGGAACACCCGTTCCGTGGGCCGCCTTCGAAGCTTCGAGGATGGCGGTGATCTGCGGCACGCCTGCGCCGGTGACGACGCGCGTGGTGCAAATTGATCCGGGGCCGATTCCGACTTTCAGGCCATCAATGCCGAGTCCGATAAGTTCGCGCGCGCCCTCTTCGGTTGCGACATTTCCAGCGAGCAACTGCACTTCAGGCAAGCGGCGCTTAACCTGCTTAATTGCTTCCATCACCCGCGTGGAATGGCCGTGCGAAGTGTCAATCGCGAGGGCGTCCGCGTTCGCTTTGGACATTTCGACAGCTCGTTCGAGGAAATCGCCCGTTGCTCCAATCGCAGCGCCGACGCGCAGGCGTCCGTGTTCATCTTTTGCGGCGCGCGGATATTCGAGCTTTTTCTGGATGTCTTTGACGGTGATCAATCCCTTGAGATTGAAATCCTTGTCGACTACGAGCAGTTTTTCAATGCGATGCTGCTGCAAAAGTTTTTCCGCGTCTTCGAGCGTGGTGCCGACCGGAACGGTGACCAGATTCTCTTTGGTCATCACGTCGCCGACGCGCTGGTCCAGATTGCGCTCGAACCGGAGATCGCGATTGGTGAGAATGCCTACTAGACGCGTGCCGCGAGTGACCGGCAGTCCGGAGACCTTGTACTTATTCATGATTTCGAGCGCCTGATGGAGTGAAAGTTCTGGAGCAATTGTCACCGGATCGACAATCATTCCGCTCTCCGAACGTTTTACGCGGTCAATCTCCTCCGCTTGGCGGTCGATGCTCATATTGCGATGCACAAATCCGCAGCCGCCCTGCCGCGCGATGGCGATGGCCAGGCGCGATTCGGTCACGGTGTCCATCGCCGCCGCCACAATCGGTATATTCAGCGCGAGCTTTCGCGAGAGGCACGTGCGCGTATCGGTCTCGGTCGGCAACACGGACGACCGGCCCGGCAAAAGCAGCACATCATCGAACGTCAGCGCTTCGGGAATACGTGAATCGAGGTTCATTCAATCTTCTTCCTTAACGAGATAGTTTGTAAGTCCTGGACATGCTTTCGCGTGGCGTCGCTCCGCCATGATTTCACCTACTTTTTGCGCGTGCGCATCATCACTTTTTCGCAATTCGGCAACCACGTTTTCGTAGCTGGCGTCGTTGCGGTTCTGACTGAGCTTGAAACTAGCCTGGATGTCGTCGATTACGATTTCGAAACCAACGATTCCCTTCATTTGTCCCTCAAGAAAATCGGAGGGCAAGTCTTCGACCGTGTAGCGATTTTCCCCTCGATAGCCGCCTTCGTACTGATTCACCAATTCCTTCAATATTTCGCGGAGTTCGGCTGAATCGTTGATCAGGCGCGGCCTGCCATAGACATGAACGGCAATATAATTCCAGGTGGGGACGTTGAGGTGGTCGTACCAGCGCGGCGAGACGTAGGAGTGCGGACCGGTGAAGATGGCGAGCGTGCGTTCGGCTCGCTCGAAGAGACGCCATTGTGGATTGGCGATGGAGACGTGGCCTTCCAGTTTCTTTGAACCGTCAGGAGATTCGATAAGGCGCAGCGGCGCGTGCGTAGCCACAGGGACGCCGGCGTCGCAAGCTACGATCGTGGCAAAGCCATTCTCTTTGATGACGCGTTTGATTTCGGGCCATCTGGTTTCGTGGAAGAGTTTGGGAATGTACATGATTGGCTATTGATTTTCAGTCTCAGCGTTAAAGGAAACGAGCGAGACGCGGGGCGCACCGGCGAAATCTTCCGTTGTTTTGCTCCTAAAACGCCAAAAGCCCAGCGTGGTTCGCTGGGCTCGAAATGCACTTATTCTGTGACAAAAAACCCTCATCAGTGAATGCTCCATTCTAGGCGGCAAATGAGCGGAAAGCAAGGCCGGAAAAATCGCCGTCTGTTTGCGTAAGCTAGCCGAATCCACTAGAATGTACACTCACTTTTTTGCAAAGTGCGTCGAGGGGAATGGAAGAGCCGCAGCACAGTTCAACTGCGCAGTTTCTCGCCAGCGACGAATACCGTCCCGAACCTGAATCGAAGCCGCTCCTGCCCGTGTGGCTCGATGGCAGCCCGCGCATTGGAATTCATACGTCAATTGCAGGCGACATCTGTTCATCGCTGGAGCTTGCCAAGAATCTCGGTGCGAATTCGCTCCAGATTTTTTCGTCGAGTCCCAGAATGTGGAGCCGCGGAGCGATCGGCTCGAAAGCAATCGAAGCCTCTTCTGCGCGATTTCGCGCCCGCCGCGCGGAGTTGAAACTCGGGCCGCTCGTAATTCACACCAATTATCTGATTAATCTCGCGTCCTGCGAGCGCGTGCTGCGCGTGCGTTCGATTCAGGCGTTTCATGACGAAATCGTCCGCGCGGTTTCGCTCGGTGCCGACTTTCTGGTGACGCATCCTGGCTGTGCCTGCGGCGCGCCGGTGAGTGCGGCGATCGCTTCGATTGCTGACGGTCTGAAGCAGGCGTCGCGCGGCGTCAATTTTGCGGGGCTGCGCATTCTGCTCGAAAATACGGCGGGGCAGGGAACTTCTGTGGGTTCGCGTTTTTCGGAATTGCGCGCGATTCTCGATTCGTGTCCGGATTTGCCGCTGGGAATCTGCGTGGATACTGCGCATCTTTTTGCTGCCGGCCATGATTTGCGCAGAGCGGAGGGACTGGAGGGCGCGCTTGCGGAAATTTCCGCCACGGTTGGCCTCGCTCGCGTGTTTGTCATTCATGTCAACGATTCCAAATCCGCGCTCGGCTCGCATCTGGACCGTCACGAGCATATCGGCAAGGGCAAGATCGGGCGTGAAGGCTTTCGCGGGATTCTGAATCACCCGCAACTTGCTGGCCGCGCATTCATTTTGGAGACGCCCATCGACCGCCCGGGCGATGACCGCAGAAACGTCGACGCGCTTTGGCGCCTTATCGGCGAGAAGCCGCGCAGTGTTAGCGGCGCAGCGGATGGATTCCCGATTCGCCGCGGCAGCAAGGGAATTCGCAGCACGCAGCGACGATCGGTTACAAAAACGCGCAGACGCCGGAACGCCCGGCGCGCGAGAGGTTGGAAAAGTTGAGCGAGTACGACCCACAGCGAATCGAAGCCAAATGGCAGCAGATCTGGAACGAGCAG
>JASHYE010000149.1 GCA_030043155.1 Candidatus Acidiferrales bacterium
GCCACTTCGTTGTCGACGAGCGTTCCCGCTTCCGCCGGCGACATCTGGTCGGGAGGCTCGTATTGGACGCTGATCGGATTCCGCCGTGGATCGCGGCCTTTCGAATACCAATACCAGGCCATAAACAGAAAAATGATGATGGGAATGAAAAACGGCCAGTTGCTGCGCAGAAACTGAATTGTTTTTGCCAGGGCGCCAGGAGGATGAGTGAATCCTTTGTCCCATCCGACAACTGCTGTTAGCCCTTCTTGATAGCCGAGCGGCCGCTGCGCCTGCATTTCCACGACATTGTCAGTGATCTTTACTGTCGCTTCCTGGCCGCGCTCGCCGTACGCGCCGGTGAAAGCTTCTGCGTGCAAGCCGGTGACGCCCGCAGGCAATTCGATTCTGGCCGAGGCGCTTTCCACAAAGGCATTCGTTTCATTTCCGGTCACGTTCCAGTAGAGCTCATCGTGATCGGGGAAAAATCGCAGCGCGTCGAGCGCTTTGTATCGAATCACAATCGTGCGCGTTGTGTCTTCCGCGCCGGGCACGTAGATTTTCAATTGCTTGTATTGTCCGTGCCGGGAAACTTCGTACTTCAGCGGGTTCCCGTCTTGGTCCGTTACTCCTTCAGGTTCAAGGAAAAGCGTGTAGTTCAGGCCGTATGAGTCGCGATACTGGATGGGAATGCTTCGATAAATCCCGTGCCACAATCCCTGGAAATTGACTGTAAGAGTTTCCGTGACATCAATCGTCGAGTCCGGCTGGACGGTTATCTGAACAGCGAAATTTTCGATGGTGAGTTGGCGCGCACTTGCAGGAAGGGCGACGGCAAAAAAAAGCGCAAGCGCCGTGAAAACCACAGTGCCAGCGCGATGGATGCCGCGCATCGGACGGCGCGAGCTTATTGGGACGCTCCCGCTTGGAAGCTTACTTTGGGAACTTCGCGCTCTGCCGGTGCACTAGTCTCAAAGAATTCGCGCGGCTTGAAATTGAACATGCCGGCGATGATATTCGAAGGAAACTCAGCGATCTTCGTATTCAAATCGCGAACAACGGCATTGTAATAGCGGCGCGCGTTCTGAATGCTGTCTTCCAATTGATTGAGAGTATTCTGCAGTTGCGTGAAACTCTCCACGGCACGCAATTGCGGGTACGCCTCGGCCAGCGCGAAGACCTGCCGTAGCGCTGATGTCAGCATATTTTCCGCTCCGGCTTTTGCCGCGGGCCCCTGCGCGCTCATCGCCGCGTTACGCGCCTGCACAACGCCTTCGAGCGTTCCCTTCTCATGTGCGGCATAGCCCTTTACCGTCTCGACGAGATTGGGAATCAGATCGTACCGGCGCTTGAGCTGCACATCGATGTCTGACCAAGCGTTGTCGCACTGCACCTTCAGCCTGACCAGCCCGTTGTACATCGCGATCACAATCAAGACCACGATGACGACTATTCCGAGTATGACCCAGCCAATCATCGAATCGCCTCCCTTCTACAGATACGCACCGACGCGGGCCGAAATTGCGCCTCTGTATGGCCCGGCTCGCGAACCGCAGGGATCATTTCTTGTGCATTTTCCGAGAAATAACGCGGAACGTTCCCCCCACCGCCGCAAGCATACGTGCGACCCGTGGAATTGTAAAGCGTAGCAGTCGAACTCTGGCGCCCTCTGCTTCCGTCCGCCGCGAATCGATAGTTTCTCTGGCGTGGACGTAGCTTTTGCGTTACCCTGCCACAGGCAAAACGAGGCATCTCTCCCTCTCATGCTCTTCAAAACTCACAGCGCCACTGTCTACGGCATCGAAGCCTATCTCGTTGAAGTCGAGGTCGACGTCGGCCCGGGCCAGGCTGGCAATTTCAATGTGGTTGGCCTGCCGGATATCGCGGTGAAGGAAAGCCGCGAACGCGTAAAAGCCGCGCTGAAAAATTGCGGCTTCGATTATCCCGGGCACCAGGCCGTCACCGTCAATCTGGCGCCGGCCGACATGCGGAAGGAAGGCTCTGCGTTCGATTTGCCCATGGCGCTCGGCCTGCTCGGATGTCAGGGGACGTTTTTCGGGAAAGCTTTGGCGGACTATGTTTTTCTCGGTGAACTTTCCCTCGATGGCAGCGTGCGCTCGGTTCGAGGCGCTCTTTCTGCTGCGATTGCGGCGCGCGAACGCGGAATCAAAAACGTGATCGTGCCGGAAGCCAACGCCAAAGAGGCCGCGGTGGTCGAAGGCATCCAAGTCTTTGCGGTGAAATCCCTGCCGCAGGCCACCGACCTGATCAATTCGCCCGAGTCGTTCGCCACAACTTCCGTTGATACGCGTCAGATGCTCGGCGAATCGAGCAGCTACTCCGTGGATTTGCGCGACGTTCGCGGCCAGCAATCCGCGAAGCGCGCGCTGGAAGTGGCCTGCGCCGGCGGACACAACATTCTGTTCATTGGCCCGCCGGGCGCGGGAAAAACCATGCTGGCGAAGCGCATTCCCACGATTTTGCCGCCGATGTCTCTTGAAGAGGCCATTGAGACCACGCGCATCCACAGCGTCGCCGGCGTGCTCGACGACTCGCGCGGGCTCGTCGGGACGCGCCCTTACCGCTCGCCGCACCATACCATCAGCGACGCCGGCCTGATCGGCGGAGGTGCCATTCCGCGTCCCGGCGAAGTCTCGCTGGGCCATAACGGCGTTCTTTTTCTCGACGAATTGCCGGAATTCCAGCGCAATGTGCTCGAGGTGCTGCGCCAGCCGCTCGAAGATGGCGTTGTTTCCATCGCGCGCGCCGCCGTTTCGCTGAGTTTCCCGGCGCGATTCATGCTCGCCGCGGCCATGAATCCCTGCCCCTGCGGCTTCTTTGGAGATGCGACGCGCGAATGCCACTGCACTCCGATGCAAATTCAACGCTACGTTTCGAAAATCTCCGGCCCGCTGCTCGACCGCATTGACATTCACATTGAAGTTCCGGCAGTGCGTTATAAAGAGCTGCGCGACGGCGGCGAGATTGAATCCTCCGCTGCCGTGGGAGAGCGAGTGGTTTCCGCGCGCGCGATTCAGCTCGAACGCTTCAAGGACGAAAAGAAAATCTACGCCAATGCACAGATGCCTCCTAAATTGCTGCGCAAACACTGCGAAATCTCAGCCGAAGGCGAGAAGCTGCTGGAAACCGCAATCCAAAAGCTGGGGCTCTCCGCGCGCGCCCACGATCGCATCCTGAAAGTAGCGCGCACCATTGCCGATCTCGATCACGCTCCGGCCATTCTGCCGCGCCACTTGAGCGAGGCCATCCAATACCGCACGCTGGACCGAACGTACTGGGCGTAGCGTACCGCTTGTCTATGGATTGCGACGCCGCATCCAACTATACGTGTGCAAGAGCAAGCCGCCTGTTGACTTGCATTCGAGGCCGTGCAAGGATTGCGCCTCGATTTCGGCATATTCTGCTCAATGGCCAAGGACGCCCAGCGAATTGAAGTGACTCTTGAGACGCTGCTCGACAGCGTCGACCTCGCGGAAGAAATTGTTCTGCGCGTAGCCAGCGCTTCCGGTTTCGACGAAGATAGCTGCCATAAAATTGGAATGTCCGTCCGCGAAGCTGTAATCAATGCGTATAGCTATGGCAACCGGCAGGAGCGCGGGCGCAAAATTGGCATGATTATCGAACTGGAAGAGCGCAAGCTCGTCGTGCATGTCCTGGACGAAGGGAAAAGTTTCAGTCTCGCCGACGTACCGGACCCTTTGGCAGAAGAAAATCTCTTGCGTACTTCCGGCCGCGGCATTTTCCTGATGCGCGCATTCATGGATGAATTCGATGTCCAGCGCGGCCCGAGCGGCGGCACGGAACTCATCATGAGCAAGTGGTTTCCCACTTTTTCCGCCAATCACGAATCGCAAAAAGCCCGCTAGAATCGCCAGCTCAGCGGATTCAGTTTCGCGCTAGGTGTGGACGACCAACGCCGATTCCGGGGTTGATTTTTTCGGTGGGTCAAGACTGAGGGCTTTCATGAATTTCTGCGCTGAGATGCGCTGCCGGGAACTGCGTAGTCATGTGCGCGCCGCTCCTCGCTTCCCAACTTTACCGGCTGCCTTACACCGCTCGCAATCCGGTCGCACCAGCTGCTCGGCGGAAGTCTTGGCCTCTCTTTCGCTCGTAAGGGCTTCCCCCCCAAAAAAAGAGGGCGCTTCCCCAAAGGAAAGCGCCCTTAGAACTGTGCTTCTGTTATTTGCCCGTGTAACCATAGATGCTGCCAATGCCGGCGCACGGATCCCATCCACTGGCCGCAGCGTATCCCACGTATGGACCGCAGTATCCAAGCGTGATGTCGTGGAAGTCGGTCGTAACCGCTTTATTCGTGTACATTTTTGTTAATTCGGCATTGGTGCTCGCAGCGAAGCTGCTGCCGCGAGTGGCGGCATTGTTTACGACTCCCGCCCAGGTCGGCGTCGCTGCGCTAGTGCCTCCGACGATGTACCAGCCTTCATCCACTGCTCCCTCGCCGCCGCTCAGCGCGTAGCCAAAGCTGTCATATACCCATAAGCCGGTTACCGGATTTGAGTCCGACGATACGTCCGGGACTCCGCGAGCGGTTCCGACGATGCTCGAAATGGAGCTCTGGTAACTGGGGATTGCTTCATAAAGGCTGTCCCCACCTCCGGCCAGATCCCAGGAAGCTTCACTGATGAAACTTCCAGTTGACGGGTTGCGGCGAATTGTCGTGCCCCCGGCACACACAGCGTTGGGAGACGTGCAGGGCCAGTCTGTGCCTGGGTTGTCGCCTGCCGCAGCCACATAGACAACTCCCGTCGTTGTGAAGTATGAGTCATAGGAAGTCTCGACGCTGAATTCCGAACCGCCCCAGCTCATCGATACTTCGCCAGTACCAGTGCTGGTCGTGGGACAAGTCCCCACCGTGAGCGTTGACAGATTCTGCTCGGTTTGGCCGCAGCGCACCAGGTTGCTGGCAATCTCAACCGAAGTCAGCAAGTCGGCGTATGAGTTGGACTGGGCCTCGACGAGGTAGATTGTGGCACTCGGCGCCATCGCGTGGGCAGCTTCCACATCCAGCGATTCTTCAATTTCCCACCCGCCTGTGGAGTCAACCCCCGGCACTGATCCGTCTTCGTAGTAGACCTGAAACTGAGCGGGGTCGAATGACAGGCCGAACTGGGAGGAAAAATACGCCAAATCCGGACCCAAAAACGGATCGTCGTACGCATCCACGATGGCGATCGCCTTGCTGCCGCCGGTCGGGGGAGTAGTTACGGTATTCGGGTTGCAGCCTGTCGTCACTGTGACCAAGTGGTAGATGCAAGCCAGCGATGCCGGCGTTTCATACGCATAGCCGGCGTAGGGAGGAGCCTCAAACGGTCCCGGGGGAGTCACTTTGTCCGGCTGCCAGCCGTTCGGCACGTATAGCCGGACATTCGTTTGGGCGAGTCTGGTTTTTAGGGTCGTGCCCTGTTTCGCGGGCGGCATGCTGGATGAAGGAATGATGATTTGACCAGCGCGCATTTTAACTGGCTTTGGGGTAGTGGCGGAGGCAGAGGATTGAACCGTCGCCACTGACGAGCCGGTGGCTGTTACCACTTCTTGCGCCCTCGATGTTGCCCATGTTAGGACAATCACCACCACCACGGCAGTCGCAAACAACAAAGGTAAACGCTTCATTGGATCTCCTTGATCGCAGAAATTTTCGGATTGCCTTGGCCTGCTCGGCCTCGTCTTCCGCAGAAACGCGGGAATCGTGGTGGATTCGAGACGGAGTTGCCGACTGTATACATCCAGAAAACAGCTTTGTCAATACTCGTTAGCAAAAATTAACATTTTGCGCGCGGTACAGAGGCGAACTAGCACTACTGAACTGCCCGCCCTGATAGTTATTCCGTTAGCGGCGTCATTTATGCCGACATTTATGCCAGGAGGACGAATCAACCGCCCTTGATCCTGAAAATGAATGGCGCTCTCTGGACACGGATTGTTTTTTGTGTTTAGAATCCGCCGCTAGGCGTCCTGCGAGGTGGTCGAGACTGCGTTCTGGGTGTGGCGCAGTTCGATTTGCGCGGGAGCCGTTCATTTCAAATTGCAAGAGGTGGAGATTTGGATCGAGAACAGGGTGTGGTCAAGTGGTTCAACGCAGCCAAGGGATATGGGTTCATTCAGCGGCAATCGGGCGAAGATGTTTTCGTCCATTTTTCGGCCATTCAGATGGACGGATACAAATCTTTGAACGAAGGCCAGCTGGTTGAATTTGAAGTCAAGCAGGGGCCCAAAGGTTTGCAGGCCGAAAACGTAAGCGGCGTCTAAGTTCCGCTTCTCGCGTTTCGCGCGCAACAGGCCAAGCGATTCCCGCCGGAAATTCCTCCCGCAGCCTGAGGGGTGGGTGTGTTTTGTGTTACCATGGTCGTTCCGAAACTTTCCCGGAGAGTTGAAAAGTGGCGAAGCATATTTCTCGTCAGGAGTTGAAGACAGACCAGGTGCAAGAGGCGCTTTCGCACGGCGCGGAAGCGGTCCTGTCTCATAAGAAGAGTCTGATTGTCGCGATTATAATCGCCGCAATTATCGCCGGCGGAATTTTCGGGTGGCGCTTCTATTCGCAGCGGCAATCGGTGAAAGCCGAAGCCGAATTCAATGATGCACTGGTCGTTTATGAGGCGCTGGTCGTCGGCCCGGGCCAGCCGCCGCAGCCGAATGAGATCACCTATTCTGACGCTTCAAAGAAATTCCAGGATGCGCTGGTCAAATTCCAGGAGGTGGTGCAGCGCTATCCCAGCACGCGCTCCGGCCAGCTCGCAAAATACTATTCCGCGCTCTGCGAAGAGCATCTCGCAAAGAACCCGCAGGCCATCAAAGATCTTACAGACCTTGAGAACGGCTCCGATCACGATTTCGCGGCCATGGCGCGCTTCGAACTGGCTCAGATTTACGACCAGATGGGAAAATCGGATCAGGCTGTCCAGCTTTACAACGAACTGCTTTCCAATCCGTCTGTGCTCGTTCCCAAGCCTATTGTTCTGCTCGCGCTCGCCGAACACTACAAGGGGTCCAATCCGGCGCAGGCGGCAAAGTTTTACAATCAGGTCAAAACGGAATTCCCCGGCACGAGCGCCGCAGACGACGCCGATCAGCAACTTGCTCTTCTACCATCCACTGGTAAGTCGTAATCCGCTTCAGGCTGGACCACAGGGCTTGTGCGTAGCGCATTTACAATTTCTCGCGCTCACCTTGTGTATTTACTGGAGACAATTCATGGAATTGACCCGGGGCATGGTCATCGCTGCGGTTCCCTGACTCATTCTTTCGCGATGTCCGTTACTTGCCGGCCTTCTTTTCCGCGCGGTACTCCGCGGCGACTTCCGCGACCCCTTTGGGACGATACGCCAGCGCCGCCTGCGCCATCTTCAATGCCGTTGCGAATGAGACAAATCGTGTCGGCACATAAGTCGCCTCGGAACCCTGCTCATAAATGTAGGTGTAATGCTCTGGCATCTGACTCGTCACTGGCATAGAGGAGAAGCTCACGCCAAATCCGCTGCTTCCGAAAACCGAAGTTCCATACCCACCGCCGCCACCACCGGTAGCCGTGGAGTTCAGCTGCCGCCCAGCAGCCGCCCCGCCGCCACCCCCCGCTCGCGCCTGCGCATGCGCAGGAATTGCCAGAAAGAAAAGCGTAGCTGCAATCAGCGTGATTTTCATTCGATGGGTCCTTGTTTCCGAATTGAATTCTGGTGATACACAAAGGAACTGCGAAGAAGCGCCACAGCAACTCCCCATGACCCCTCACCCAGCGCATCCACGCGAACCACGCGCGCGCATTCCGCATCTGCGTGCGTTTGCGAATGTCCCGCCGGACACGCCACGTACAAGTTCATATCCTCCCGGAAACCAGCGCGCTGCGAAACGAAATAGAACCCGTTCCGCGATACGTTTTTCGCTTTCAATAATTCCTCGGAAAGCCCCGGCGTTTCATAATAGGGACGCACACGCGCTGTCACTTCCACCTGCACTCGTCGTGCGCTCCGCCGCTCGCCCCCAGGCGCAGGAATTCGCCGCACCTCTGCGACTTTGTTTGCCTCGGTTGCGAACCGCTGGGTCACTCGTCTTCTCCAAATTCTGCGGCGGCGGAGGAATTGGGAGAGGCTAGTTACTAAGGCTAACCGCCGCCTCTGAGGCAATTGCAATTGGCACGCCAGCCGTATGTTGTAGAAAAGTAAGGACTATCTGATTCGGGGATTTCGCGAACCGAGCCAAAGCATTCCCTCAAACTGCAAAAATTTGCTAATCTCCAACCAATCTGATAACTGAACTCTGGAGTGACAAAAATGGGCAACGACCTAACTCTGCGGAACCTGACTCCGGAAGATCACCATCTGTGGCTTCCGCTCTGGCGGGGCTATCAGCAATTCTATCAAGCGGAAATTCCAGAGGAAACCACACGCACTACCTGGGCGCGAATCCTCGATCCGCGCGAGCCCGTCCTGGGAGCCATGGCATTCGCAGGAGACCGCGCCGTCGGCATGGTCCACTGGCTCTACCATCGCTCCTGCTGGAGCGTCGGCAACAACTGCTATTTGCAGGATCTCTTCGTTATTCCGGACCATCGCGGCAGCGGCATTGGACGGCAGCTAATCGAGCACGTTTTCGCAGCCGCGCGTAACGTGGGCTGCGCGAAAGTTTATTGGCTCACTCACGAAACAAACGCCAAGGCCATGCTGCTCTACGACCGCATCGCCCAGCGCACTGGCTTCATTCATTACGAAAAGATGCTGACGTAATGCGCGCCGGCGCAGCCATATTCTTGGGCTCTAAGAAGCGCCAGTTGCGCGCTGGCCCTCGAGTTTCGCGTTCAGGGTGATTTCGGCCTTCAGCAGCTTCGAAACGGGGCACCCTGCCTTTGCTGCCTCCGTAGCTTTTTCGAATGCCGCCTTGTCGGCGTTCGGAATGCGCGCCGTCAAATCCAGGTGAATTTTTGTGATCGCAAATCCATCGCCCTGTTTTTCAAGCGTCACCGCGGCTGTGGTCTCCAGACTCTCGGCCGTGATTCCCGCATTTCCGAGTTGCGCCGAAAGCGCCATCGTAAAGCATCCCGCGTGCGCGGCGGCAATCAGCTCTTCAGGATTCGTTCCGCGTTCATTTTCAAAGCGCGTCTTGAAGGAATAGGGCACCTTCGACAAAACGCCGCTTTCCGTCGAAATTGTTCCTTTTCCTTCTTTCAGTGAACCGTTCCAAACTGCTGTCGCTTTTCGTGCCATGCCAGCCTCCGTGGAGTGAATTGAATCGCGTGGGCACAGACAGTGTACGGCGTTGCGCCAATCGCCTGCAAATGGAGTTGCAGTTGAGTCGGCCTGCGCGGCAAATATAAATGCGGCCAATATATTTGTATTGACAAATATTGTACACGCAAGTACAATGGTTGTATGGGTGCGTCACGGTCCCGTACGGATTTCGATTCACTCTTTCCAGGGCGAGTTCTGTTCGGTCGCG
>JASHYE010000150.1 GCA_030043155.1 Candidatus Acidiferrales bacterium
CCGAATTGGCTTGGTAGTAGTAAAAGCGTCGCCATCTTAAACGGGGTGTGGGTGGGAGAAAAAATGACAAAGCGAGTTGGGCAAGTATTTTTCGTGTGCGTGTTCGCAATGCTGATGTCCGCGGCATTGCCGCTAGCGGCTTGGGCGCAGCAAACCCTCGGTTCCATCAACGGCACCGTGACCGACACGTCCAACGCCGTAATGGCACAGGCGCAGGTCCAGGCCAAGAACCTTGGCACGGGATTGACCGTGACCGCGCGCACCCAGGGGGATGGCTCCTATAGCATCGTCGATCTCCCAATTGGCACTTACAGCGTGACCATTTCAAAAGACGGATTCAAGACCGAAGTGCACTCGAACATTATTGTGCAGGGCAACCGCGCGGCGACGGTAAATGCCATCCTTCAGCCTGGCGAAGTCAGCACAACCGTGGAAGTAAAAAGCACCCCGCTCATGAATCAGACCGACACGACGAACGGCTACGTAGTAGACCCGTCGGTCATTCAGAGCACTCCTCTCGGGACGGGCAGCTTCACGCAGTTGGCGATTCTCAGCCCCGGAGTTCACTCGGATTTCCTTGGCGGAGCCGGCTCAAATGCTGGTTTAGGCAATCAGGCCATTTATGCCAACGGAAACCGAGACACCAGCAACAGCTTTTCGCTAAACGGCACCAGCACCAACAACCTATTCAATGGAAATTCGACCAGCCAGGTCGGAGAAAACCGGTTCGTTCTTAACACGGGCGAAAACTTCGGCGCCGGTGGACTAATTCAAACCAGCACTTCTGTGTACGGAGCGATCGGCCAGGCATTACCCACGCCCCCGCCCGACGCCATTCAGGAAATCACCGTCAACGCTTCGATGTACGACGCAACCCAGGGCAACAATAGCGGCGCGCAGATCAGCGTGGACACGAAGTCCGGAACCAACAACCTCCATGGCTCGCTTTGGGAACAATTCCAAAACAGCGCCATGAATGCCACCCCGTTCTTCTACAACGCCGCTGGCAGAAACAGTGCAGGACAGGCCATTCTTCCCAATCCGCTGCTTGCCAGAAACCAATACGGCGGTACGCTTGGCGGACCTATCATTCATAACAAGCTGTTTTTCTTTGGTTCTTATCAAGGCGTGAATATCGCCGATGCGTCATCCTCTACCAAAGACACCATTGTCCCGCTCAGTCTGACCAATGATCGCTCCACGCAGGGCATCATCAATATGATCCAGACGGATTACGGCACCACCCTCACCGCCGGCCAGATCAATCCCGCCGCTGAAAACTTGTTGCAAGCCAAACTCCCGAATGGCCAATACCTTATTCCCACTCCCCAGATCACCAACTTGTCAGAAGCGACGGCTCTCGGCTATGACGCGGTGGTGCAGGGGCCAAATACGGAATCTAGGGTTTATCAGGCCATCGGCGATATCGACTATCAGGTCAGTAACAGTGACCGCTTGTCAGGTAAATACTATTACCAGGACGACCCCACGACGAACCCGTTTGGCTCGGTCGGTTCGTTTCTTGGTTTTCCTCAGCAGCTTGCCGCAGGCAGCCAGGTATTTTCTCTCGCCAACACAGCCATCCTTTCGCCGAATCTGACCTGGGAGCAACACGTCGGTTTCTCCCGCCTTCGAGCATACGCCAACACCCAGCAGGCGTTTACCCCGTCTCAGGAAGGAATCAGTCTATTGGGCTCTGCCACCTTCCCTCAGATTGAAATCGACTCAGCGGACTCGACCCTTTTCAACGAAGACAACGAGCCAGAATTTGGCCCAAGCACGAGCTTCGGCGACGCGGGCATGTTCCAAAACCAGTGGGAGTACGGATCGACTCTCAATTGGGTCAGGGGAAGACACACCTTGAGCTTTGGTGCGCTGTGGGATCACACGCAACTGAACGTCATCAACAACAACACCAATACGGATACAATCGATTTTAAGACGTTCTTGACGTTTGTGGAAGGTGACGTCTATTCCGGAGATGCTTTCGAAGGCTCCGCCAATCGCTATTACCGCTCCGACACTGCAGGCGTGTTCGGCAATGACAACTTCAAGCTTCGGAGCAATTTAACTGTCACTGCTGGCCTGCGCTGGGACTTCGACGGCCCGCTCTCTGAAAAGTATGGCCGCCTGACAGCATTCGACCCGAGCCTCTATTCGTATGATGCCAGCTCCGACACCATTACCAACTCCGGTTTGGAAATCGCCGGCAACAACCCAACAGCGGGAACGCAGGGCGCCAGCAATTCCTTAATGAAGAATCGCCAGTGGGGCTTTGCGCCGCGGCTCGGAATTGCGTGGTCTCCCCTCACGAAGCTGACCGTGCGTGCCGGCTACGGCATTTACTATGATCGTGGCGAGTTCTTCAGCTATCTTTCGCCCAGCGCAGGGGCAGGCTTCAACGGGCCATTTGGCGTGACGCTTGCGCCGCCGTTCGTTGAGCCGATTGCCGCCGCAAAAAACGCGAACCTTTCTCAGCCCTTTGGCTCGACGCTGCCACCGCCACCGCCGGGAACTGCGCCAGGCTTCCTGGCCTTGCTGCCGAATTTGGCGCAAACCGAATGCGGCTACCCCGGCTGCTGGCCGGCGGGAAACCTCTTTGGACCCTTTCTGTTCGGCGGCTATGACATCAATAACGAATTGCCGTACACGCAGAATTGGACCCTGGACCTTCAATATCAGGCGACTAACAACTGGATGTTTGAAGTCGGATACGTGGGGAACCACGGCACTCACGAAGTGCTGCCCATTCCGTTCAATCAGCCGGAAATTGCCACGCCGACGAATCCAGTAAACGGCCAGACCAGCTCGTATGGTGGCACAAGTCCCCTCGCGTCTCAGAACTGCTACTCCAATTGCCTGGATGACGAGCCCATCTATACGAACGAGTATTCCGGCAACGCTCCCGTTCGCGTTCCTTATATCGGTTACGACATGAACTCGGTACTTTACGAGGCAGAGGGCATCTCCAACTATGACGCTCTACAGGCCCAAGTGCACAAGCGTACGTCGTACGGTTTACAGCTCACCGGGTCTTACACCTGGTCGCACTCTCTGGATGAACAAAGCGGAGACGGTTTGTTCGTCACCGGAAACAATCCGGTGACGCCCAAGGCGAACTACGCTTCGTCAGATTTCGATCAAACCCACGTTTTCCTCGTCAATTACAGCTACGCAATTCCGAATGTGACCAGAAGCGAACGATTAGGATATTTCGTCAATGGCTGGATTATCGGTGGGCAAACCGTAGCCGAGAGCGGCCAGCCCTATAGTGTGTACGACTACCACGGTTCCGTGGCTAGCTTGTACTTTGGCACCGACGATGAGATTGGTAATCCGATGGTTCCGCTTGCCCCCGGTGTCACCGCTAAGCAGGCAGAGCTTCAGGGTACGCTAGGCGTCAATCCCGCCAAACCCATGCTCAATGCCAGCGACTTCATGCCGCAGTTCGTCACGCCGGGAACGAACGGTGTTCCGCCGTGCGATGCATCTGGCTGCGATCTCTATGAATCGCTCTATGGGACTACCGGCCGTAACCTCTTTCGTGGTCCTTTCCAGGTGAGTTTCGATTCGAGCTTGGCGAAAGAGTTTCCCATTGAGCGTTTCCGGCTGCGGTTTGAAGCCGACGCCTTCAACATTTTCAATCATCCTGATTTCGACGCCCCGAATAACGATGTCGTCTTCTTCCCGGATTATGAAGGGCCACCCGTCAGTCCACCGGACGGCAGCCTCGGACTAATTCAGCACACCATCGGCAGCCCGCGCTTCCTGCAATTGGGCCTGCACCTGACGTTCTGAGCAGCGCCGGGGCTTTGGCATAGGATTCAGCCGAGGCAGTTCGACGGGTGAGGCCTTGCAGTCACGAGTTGGCGCCTGCCATGCCCTAAGGTTCTCGGGTAAACGTGGAGCGAATCTTCGACCAGGCTCTCAATTGATCTTGACATTTTGTTTACTTTTAAGTATATATACGCCCCGTGGCATTCTAGCCGGATGCCTTGCAGGCCGCGGCGACGCGGCCTTTCGCTTTTTGTGCGCTGTTGAAATTCTAATCGCCAGACCTATGAATTATTAGAACTTGGCGTAAGTTGCAGAAAATAATAAGGAAGGGGCCCTTTCTAATCGCCAGTGTTTTGCGGTTTTTTCGCGAAACCACGGCCATCTTCGAATACCGGTTCTGGAGGCGCGAAAAGATCACTCCGCGTTGAGCGCGGGCCGCAGCAGCGCGATCGCGAAGTGCGCGACGTGCGAAGCATTTTCATCCAGTTGCAGCCAGCGAACTACGCAGTGCTTGCGAAGATAATCGGTCACCTGCGTATCGCTGATTTCGAGATGCTCTGCCAGTTGCGAGCGCAACCCTGGCTTTCCTTCGGTCCGTGCCCCGCGGCCAGCACGCCCTGAGCGGGCCAGCTGCGTGACTCCCACACGCAGCGTCTGGCATGCCTCAACGTAATAGTTGGTCATCAAGTCGGAATCCGAGAGCAGAAAGACGCCTGGGCCTGCGGGCGCATCTTCGAGTTCATCAACCCGGCGCAGCGGCGCGGAAATCAGCCGCCGCAACAGCGACTCGAGCTGAGCGAAGCGCGAGGCCAGCGCCGGATCACCCGCGCGAATATATGTCGTGCGCTCGACGAAAGGCCCCGTCGGCTCGGGCACAAACCGCGCAGCAGCAGCCGTCAGCGATTCTGGAGCGGCGGGCGCCGCTTCGTTTGAAGCAGTTTGCTCATCCGCAGATTCGCTGGATGGTGAAGATGACGGCGGGCGACGGGCCGGCGTTTGCGGCTGAGTTTTTCCTGCAACGGGGGAATTCCGTGCCCCGCTGCGGCGATGACGCCGGCCTCCGCGACGGCCGCGTCGGCGGCGAGGGCGATCAGTCGTTGAGCGATTCGCCGCGGACGAACTTGGCATCTGCCCAGGCTGGTCCTCGGAAACATTTTCTGCTGAACTCGAATCGCCCTCTTCATCATTGATATCAAGCGCGGCAGGCGAGGACTCCGTACCCTTCGTTTCGCGCAGGCCGTTCTCCGCCTCCGAAGACGGCGACACGGATGCGGAATTCACCTCGGGTACCGGCGCACCCAGGCGTGTGAGTGCTTCCGCGGCTTTCTGGCGCCAATCGGCGCGGCGGAAGCGCTGCGCTGCGATGGTGTACCAGCGAACAGCTTCGTCGCTGCGGCCCGATTTTTCCTCGACAGCGCCGGCCTCGAACGCAACCATTGCGTCGCGCGTCTTCTGAAAAAGCTCGTTGAGTTTGCCAGCCGGATCCGCGCTGGTGCGCGCCCGCCGGATCCGTCCTTGAATCTGCCGCCAATCTGCCATGGCTGGCGATTGTATCAATGGCGGAGCGCGCATACCAGCGCAAGCGCTCAAGAAGGAGAGGATGTGCGTTGAATCAAAATAGCGCGGAAATGGTGCATGATAGCAGGATGCTGAGCCGTTCGATTACAGCACGCATCGCAGAGCAGGCGCGCAAGGTTGGTTTCGATTTGTGCGGCGTGGCGCGCGCCGAAGAGTGCGGCGATCCAGAGCGCCTTGCTGAGTGGCTTGCGCGCGGATACGCGGGCGAAATGCAATATCTCCGCGACGCGCGGCGGCTCGCCGCGCATGACGCCATGCCGAGTGCGTGTTCTGTAATCGTGTGCGCGGTGAATTACAACACGGCGTCGCCATATTCGCAGGCGGCGCTTGGCAACATGGCGAAAAATACGAATGGCGACAGTGGCGCAAAAAACGAGCATCGAGCACCGCGA
>JASHYE010000151.1 GCA_030043155.1 Candidatus Acidiferrales bacterium
TTACACTTCGACTTCGACGAGCGAAGCGCTCAGCTTGAGCAACCCGGTTTGAACCGCGTGATGAAACGCGCGCACCACGTCCATATCAAACTTCTCGCCGCCAAGCTGATTGATGCGGTTCACCGCGTATTCCAAATCCATCGCCGATTGGTAAGGACGATTCGTCGTGATGGCGTCAAACGTATCCGCAACCGCAATGATTCGCGCCATCATCGGAATCTGCTCGCCCACGAGCCCGTACGGATAGCCTTTGCCGTCCATGCGTTCGTGATGGAGTTCAATCCCGGGCAGCATCTCTTTTAATTGCGCGACCGGCCTCATGATATTCGCGCCTTTCACCGGATGCTGCTTCATCAGCGCAAATTCTTCATCCGTCAGTTTTCCGGGCTTCTTGAGCACTTGATCATCCACGCCGATTTTTCCGACGTCGTGCAGCAGCGCCGAAATACGCAGCTTATCCAATTCCTCCGCGCTCAATCCCAATTCGCGCCCAATGATCAGCGAATACTTCGCCACGCGTCCGGAATGGCCGCGCGTATACGGGTCCTTTTCGTCGATCGCCGCCGCCAGCATGCGAATCGAGCCCATGAACAGCTCGCGATTTTCGGTCGCGGCCGATTGCAGGCGGTCGACATACTGCTCGATGTCGCCGGCCATGGTGTTGAATGTTTCGGCAAGCTCGCTGATTTCCGCGGCGCCGCGCACCTCGGCTCTCTGATGAAATTCCGCGCGCGCAATCGCTCGTGTCGAGCGCACCAATCCCTGAATGGGCCTTGTGATTCCGAGCGCGGAAAGGTATCCGACGAGCAGCGCCAGCAGCGTCACCGCGATGACGAAGCGCATCGCTTGCGTGCTCAGCTCCTGCACTCCCGCGTCCACGCGCGCCTTGTCAAGGCTCCGTTGCGCCACCACGGCCCAGTGCAGCTCAGGAATCGAACTGTACGTCCCGATCATCTCGACAAATTTCTTACTCTCCGCAATTTGGAATTGAGTTGTTTCGGTCGTGCGCACTTCAGGAAATTTCTTATACTGCGCCACCACCGGATTCGTGCTCAGATCGCGTCCCGGAACCAAATCCATGGTGTCTGGGGTATTTGGATACACGACGACGCGGCCCAGCCCGTCCACAACGAATACTGTGCGGTCGCGCACGCTCGCATCTTTCAGCCTCGCGAGCACGCGATCCAGAGACACCACCGCCGCCAGCATTCCCGTGAACTGCCCGTTGAACTCCAGCGGCACGGAAATAACCATCGCCGGCTGGTTGTGCTGCCCCAGCGCAAAAGCTCCACTCATCGAAGGGCTGCCTTGCACGCTCGCCGTGAAGGCATGCTTCAGCGCCGCATTCACGAATGGATCATCATCGGCCTGCACGCTGCCTGCCCTTTCGCCCTTGGCATCTTGTCCGATCGCCGTGATGTACAAAATGTCCGGATTCGCCTCCACCACGTTCTGCAGCATCCGGCTGAGCTGCGGAGCGTTTACTGGATCGCTGACGTTTTGGATCCAGCCCGTCAGCGCCAGCACCTGCTGTTCTGTTTGCAGTTGATCGTGCAGGTTCGATTCGAACTGGAAAACTTCCGAGGCCAGCGACCGCGTAATCTCCGACTGCTGCACTCTTTCTGTGTCCTGCAATTTCTGGTCGCTTAGCGCCAGCACTTTGCGGTGATAGAGCCACAGCGGCAGGGCGCTGGTCAGCAGCAGCGCGCCCATCACGATCCACAGAATGCGGACGCGGTGCGCTTTCGCCGATTTGGCAGGCGTTTCGGTCACACGTTTGGCCCTGCCAAAATCGTATGTGACTCCTGCACGGTGGGACAACTGGCCGGAAGTACTACCTGTTATCGGATACGCAACTCAGCCAGCCGACCCCTGCAGACTACCTGCTCTGCTCGGATTCGGACTTCAACCGGCGCTCCATCAGCTCCCGCAGCGCGTCCTTCGGAGGCCGTCCTTCATGCAGCACCGCAAACATTTGCTCCGTAATGGGCATTTCGACACCCGCCTTTTGCGCCAGTAAACGCGCCGCCGCCGTTGTGCCTACCCCCTCCGCAACCATGCGCATCGACGCGAGAATCTCAGCAAGCTTTTTGCCGCGCGCAAGCTCAATTCCCACGAAGCGATTGCGGCTCAAATCGCCCGTGCACGTGAGCACCAGATCGCCCAGCCCCGCAAGGCCTGCAAGCGTTTCCCTCCGTGCGCCAAGTGCAGTACCCAGTCGCATCATTTCCGCCAGCCCGCGCGTGATCAGCGCTGCGGTCGTGTTGTGCCCCAGCCCCAGGCCTTCCGCCACTCCTGCGGCAATCGCAATGATGTTTTTCAGCGCGCCGCCCAGTTCGACTCCCACCACATCATCATTTGTATAGAGCCGCAGCGTCGGTCCCGAAAATTCCGCTTGAATCTCCTTTGCCGCCTCGCGATCTGCTGACGCCACAACCACAGCCGTTGGGTCTCCGCGCGCCACTTCCTTCGCGAATGAGGGTCCCGAAAGCGCGGCAACACGCGGGCGAAATTTCCGGCCCATCACCTGACCAATCACTTCAGACATTCGCAGCAGCGTGTCCGGCTCAAGCCCCTTCGTTGCGCTGACAAAGCGCATCTCCGGCCGAACGAATGGAAGTATTGCCGAATACATCTGGCGCGCGTGCGCCGCGGGCATTGCGCCAACCACTGTGCCTGCATCATCGAGGGCCGTTTTCAGTTCGCCCGTAAACTCCACTCGATTCGGCACACGAAAGCCTGCGAGAAATGCGCTGTTCTCGTGTGATTCTTCGAGCGAAGCGAGCACGTCGCCCTCGCGCACCCAAAGCACAATCGGACGCGATTCCTTCGCGCTCCCGAGCGCGATGGCCAGCGCCGTGCCCCATCCGCCCGCGCCGATAATTGCGATTTTGGAAGTCACTTCGGGCCTGTGATGCGTTCTTCTTTACCGGCAATCAGCCGCTGAATATTTCCGCTGTGCTTCAGAATAATCACCACCGCGACGACCACGCTGCTCACCGAAACCGCGAGCGTTGGCGCATGATGTGGCGCATAAAATGCGTACACCAGAAATGGCAACGCTACCGCCGCTGCCACCGACGCGAGCGACACGTATTTCCAGAATGCCAGCACAACAATCCAAACCACCACCGCTGCGGCCATTGCCTGCCAGCAGATCGGCAAAAAAACTCCGAGCCCCGTCGCGACGCCTTTGCCTCCGCGGAATTTCAACCAGCACGAAAATACGTGCCCCAGCACCGCGAGCACTGCCGCCGTCATCACCCATCGAATATTTCCGTGAAACCAATGAATCGCCAGCCACACCGCGAAATAACCCTTGCCGCCATCCAAAACGAACGTCGCCAGCCCTGCCCCTCTGCCCGCGACGCGCGCGACGTTTGTCGCCCCAATATTTCCGCTGCCCGATGAACGTACGTCGCGCCCGCGCGACGCCCTTACGATCAAATATCCAAAGGGAATCGAGCCGAGAAAATATGCCACCACCGGTATGAGCCACAGCGACTTCACGCGTGTGCGCCTTTCACTTCACAAAAGAATGGGCCGAGAGTTTCGTATAAATCGCGCCGCTGGACTTTAGCACACTCTCGTACAGATAAAATTCCCTCACCGCGCTTCCGCCAAAATCCTGCGACGCTAGCGAAGCAATTTCCTCGCGCAGCTCTGCCAATCCTTCATTGGTCTTGAATCGCGCCAGCGTCAAATGCGGCCGAAATTCCCGCTCCTCTTTCGCGATTCCGAGCGGCGCCAGCCGCTCTTCCACTTCTTTTGCCAGCGGTTCGAACTCCTTGTCCGTCTGAATTCCTACGAAAAACACCCGTGGATGCCTCTCATTCGGGAAAAATCCAAATTCGCGGAACGCTATCGAAATCGGCCGCTGGCGCTCGATGCCAGAAAGCGCCTCCTTGATCTGCGG
>JASHYE010000016.1 GCA_030043155.1 Candidatus Acidiferrales bacterium
ATTGAAACCGACACTGAAGGCCGCATTCTGGCCTTCTACGAAAAGCCCACTGAACCCAAGCTTTCGCCGCGCCACCCGGGCAAAGTGGATGCTTCCATGGGCATTTACGTCTTCAACACGCAATTCCTTCTGCCGACGTTGATCTCCGATTCCGAGGATCCCAACTCTTCGCATGATTTTGGCCACGACATCCTGCCCAAAGTCATCGGGAAATTTCGAGTTTTCGCCTATAGCTTTTACGACGAAAATAAAAAGGAGAACCTCTACTGGCGCGATGTGGGGACCATCGACGCTTATTACGACGCCAACATGGACCTGGTTTCCGTTTCTCCCGTGTTCAACCTGTACGACAAAAGCTGGCCGCTGAAAACCTGGGAGCAACAATATCCGCCCGCGAAATTCGTTTTCGCCGACCCCGCGCGAACCGGAACAGCGGTCGATTCCATTGTTGCCGCTGGCTCGATTATCTCCGGCAGCCGCGTCAGCCACTCTGTGGTGGGTTACGATGTGCGCGTGAACAGTTTCTGCAGCGTGGATGATTCCATCATCTACAATCACGTCAATATCGGCCGGCATTCGCGCATCCGCCGCGCCATCATCGATCGCCACGTGAAGCTGCCCGAACACACGGAGATTGGTTACAACCTCGAGGAAGACCGTAAGCATTATCATGTCAGCGAAAATGGTGTTGTCGTGGTGGTCCGCGAGGAATCCATGCTCGAGGAGCCCGAATAGTTCCTCGTAATGTCTTCTGGATTTCAACCTCGTTTTGGTCACGCCGCCGAGGAATTCGAGCGCTATCGCCCCGATTATCCTCCTGAGCTTTTCGAGCACATCCTTGCCGCAGTGCCCGCTAATCACCGCGAACGCGCTATGGACCTTGGCGCCGGCACCGGCAAATCCACGCGGGCCCTGCTTCCGCACTTCCGCGAAGTCATCGCAATCGAGCCGGACTCGGGCATGGCCGCGAAACTGCACGAAGAAGCTCCTGGCGCTATCGTTCACAATGTCACTGCTGAAGAGTTCTCACAGCCTCCGTCAACCGTCGATCTAGTCACCATCGGCAACGCCCTGCACTGGATGGACATTCCGCGCGTCTTCGACAATGTTCATTCCTGGCTGCGCCCCGGCGGAATCTTCGCCGTCTATGATCGTCCCCTGCCGAAGACGGTCCCCGCCGTCGATGAAATCGTTCTCGCCGAGATGCGTGGTCCGTGGAAACCGTACCGCGACCAGCGCCTGAAAAAAGACAAAGACTGGGAGGAAAAAGTTCGCGCCGCTGCCGGCTTTCAAATCGTTGAAAGCACGAAATTCTCCTACGTTGTCCCCATGTCTCCGCGCGACTTTACCGGTTTCTGGCGCTCCACGTCTTACGGCAGCGCCTATGCGCGCACGCTCTCAGACGCGGAATCTTACTGGCACGGTCTCGAATCGGGTTTCGCTAAAGCGGCCGCTGGCTCTGTTATTCCCGTTGACCTCAGCCCGACTCTTGTCCTCGCATCCAAGATGTGATTTCGTGGCCCTTGTCAGTGGTCACTCTTTGCCGTCTTTATCGTACAATCGCCATTCGTCACGCTAAGGAGAGCACAATGGCTCGCAGCAAGAAAGCCGTCATCGACGCTGTCGCCGCTGGCCTGAGTGGCCATGAAATTTTCGACGCGAAGGGCAAACGAGTCGTCGCAAAAATCGCTCACGTTACGGGACGGGAAATCCTCGATTCGCGCGGCAATCCTACTGTCGAAGCGGACGTAATTCTGGTGAACGGCCTGCGGGGCCGCGCTGCAGTTCCTTCGGGGGCGTCTACCGGCGAGCACGAAGCCCTCGAACTTCGCGATGGGGATAAATCGCGTTATCTGGGTAAAGGCGTGCGCAAGGCCGTCGAAAACATCAGTGGCCCTATTGCAAAAGCCGTCATCGGCATGAATCCCTCCGATCAGCACGCGCTCGATCGGCGCATGCTCGAAGCTGACGGCACCGAAAACAAATCCAAGTTCGGCGCCAACGCAATCCTCGCGGTTTCCATGGCCGCAGCCCGTGCCGCCGCGACCGATTGCGGCTTGCCGCTCTACAAGTATCTCGCCCGTTTCTCCAGCGTGAAATCCGCCAATACACTTCCTGTTCCGATGATGAATATCCTGAACGGTGGCGCGCATGCCGATAATTCCGTGGACGTGCAGGAGTTCATCGTTATGCCTATTGGCGCGACAAGTTTCCATGAAGCTCTGCGTTGGGGTGTCGAAGTCTTTCACCGTCTGAAGGCGGTGCTGAAAAAGAATGGCTACTCCACCGCGGTGGGCGACGAAGGCGGCTTTGCGCCCAATCTGAAATCAAACGAAGAGGCCATCGAGCGCATTCTCGAAGCCATCGCCGCTGCCGGCTACAAGCCCGGCGAACAGATCGCCATCGCGGTCGATCCGGCTGCCAGCGAATTTTACGATTCCGCTGCAAAAAAATACGTCTTCAAAAAATCCGATAAATCCCAGCGGACGCCCGAGCAGATGGTGGAATTCTGGAGCGCCTGGGCGCGGCAATATCCCATCGTTTCCCTGGAAGACGGCATGAGCGAACAGGACTGGGATGGCTGGCAACTGCTCACGAGAACTCTCGGGAGGAAAATCCAACTCGTCGCCGACGACATCTTTGTTACCAATCCCAAAATCTTTTCCCGCGGCATTCAGAAAAAAATCGCCAATGCCATTCTGATCAAGCTCAATCAAATCGGCACCGTGACGGAAACTATCGAAGCCATCGAAATGGCGCGCAAGGCCGGCTATGCCGCAGTCGTCTCGCACC
The DNA here is from genome assembly GCA_030043155.1 of Candidatus Acidiferrales bacterium. The sequence continues at coordinate 2,794 of JASHYE010000016.1, forward strand.
GCTCCGGCGAAACAGAAGATACTTTCATTGCCGATTTTACGGTCGCCATGGGAACCGGCCAGATCAAGACTGGCTCCGCCTCCCGCACCGAGCGTATCGCCAAATACAACCAACTCCTCCGCATCGAGGAGGAACTCGGTCGCGTGGCCAAATTCCCCGGTCGCGGTGCCCTCTCTTTCGCCCGATAGCTCTCGCGCGCGGGCCCAGGTGGCTTCAGCGGCGGATTCCTATTGATTGATTCGCCTCCTTCAGCCCGCATCGGCAAACGCCGTGCTAGTCTAAACTTTGGGTAGGCTCCCTCAGCGAACGAATGAGACCCTCCAAGTCCACATGGGTGATTATTGCCGCTTGGGTTGTTTTTGTAGGCGGATTTGCAGCATTGTCACTTGCCATGCCCCCTAGTCCCTCGCGTGCGGCTATCGCTAATCTTGCGCTTTGCCTCGTGCCGCTCTTCGCCAATGCCTGTTTGCTCTGGAACGCATCCTCCCCATATCGTCGCCAGAACAATTTTTGGATGCTCCTGGCTTTCGGCTGCACACTCTGGCTTGCCGGCCAGCTGATGTGGACCTACAAGGTACTCGTTCTGCACAAGGTCAATCACTCCATCACTTTCGTCGATGTGATTTTCTTTCTGCATGTAGTTCCCTTCATTGCTGCTCTAGCCATGATGCCCCATGCCCGGAAAATGCGTGAAGTCCTGCGCTTCGGCCATTTGGATATGCTGTTGCTGGCCGTATGGTGGCTCTTCATTTATCTCTTTATGGTTGTCGCATGGTCGAAAGACCCGGCGCACGCCGGGCTGCAGCATGTGCGCGATTTGCAGGTATATGCCCTGGCCAATCTGGTTTTTCTGTTCGGAACCGGCTTTTTTGCCCTTCGCGCCAATCGAGGATGGAGGACGATCTACGCGAACCTGTTCGGCGCGTCGTGTCTGTACCTCGCAAGCCTCTGGTTGGCCACCGCGGCCTTCACAAAGGGTTTCTATTCTGCTGGCAGCCTGTTGAATCTTCCTCTTATGGCTGCTTTTGTTTGGTTTGGTACCACTGGGATCATCGCGCACCGCATCTCCCCAATGCCTGATTTAACCCAGAGCGCGAAGATCCGCGACTCGCAATGGTTCGCGCGCCTCGCGATACTGTGCATACTTTCTATGCCCATCATGGCGATTTGGTCCGGCTTCATCAGTAACGCGCCAGCGGCTGTTCGGCAATTCCGCTTGCTCTTAACACTGTTGACGATCATCGTCGGTACAGCTCTTGTTTTCCTTCGCCAGCAGCTTGTCGACCGCGAGCGCCTCGGTCTCTTGAAGGGCTTACAGGACTCCGTCGAAAACCTCAAGCGTCTCCAGATGCAATTTGTCCAGGCGGAGAAACTCGCGTCTCTGGGCCAGCTCGCTGCCGGCGCCGCTCATGAAATCAATAATCCGCTTACTGCCATTCTCGGCTATGCGGATCTAATTCAGGCGGATGCCACTTCCTCCGAACGCTCGCGGAGCCTTGGAGAGAAGATCCGCGACCAGGCGCGCCGCACCAAGGTCCTGGTCACGAATCTGCTCAGCTTCGCAAGGCAAGTTCCCGCCGAAAAACAGATGCTCGACCTGCGTTCCATCGTCACCAGCGCGATCGAACTTCGCCAGCTCGATTTGCGCGACAAGAAAATCCGCATCGAAGTCGAAAATCCCGGCACACTTCCCGCCGTCCGTGGTGATCCGAATCAGCTCCTCCAAGTTTTCTTCAACTTGATAAACAATTCCGTCGATGCGATGGAGATGGTCGGCGGCGGCTCCCTGATTGTCCGCATGCGCACCGAGCGCGGCAGCGTCGTTCTCGACTTTTCTGACTCCGGCCCGGGCTTGCGCGAACCCGAGCGCGTGTTCGATCCCTTCTACACCACGAAACCCGTTGGTAAAGGCACCGGCCTCGGTCTCAGCATCTGCTACGGAATCGTGCAGGAGCATGGCGGCCAGATTTTCGGATTCAATCGTCCGGAAGGCGGCTGCACTTTCCGGGTCATTCTTCCCGCTGTTCTCGCGCTCTATCCCCAGCTCACTGCTTCTTCGCCCGTCGGTTCGCGCCAGTCTTAGACGAATGAGCATCCCAGCCAATCATGAATCGCCGTTTCTTTCAGCTTGTGTGCTATCTTGGCCCGCATGTCCCAGGAAATTGCCATCTCTACCGAGGATCTCACTCGCCGTTTTGGCGAGTTAGTCGCCGTCGACCAGGTCAACCTTAGCGTCGAAGGCGGCCAGTTTTTCGGTTTCCTCGGCCCGAACGGCGCCGGCAAATCCACCATGATCAAGATGCTCACCGGGTTGCTCGCTCCCTCCTCCGGCGACATCCGCGTGATGGGCGTTGATCTCGCGACTCACTCTGTTGAAGTAAAAGCCAGCATCGGTGTCGTTCCGGAAGGTCTGGCGCTTTTTGGCCGGTTGACTGCCTCCGAATGTCTGAACTTCGTCGGACGTATGTACGGTCTCGACCGCACAACCACTGCACAGCGTACCCAAGAGCTGCTCGAATTCATGCAGCTTGCCGACCGTCCCAAGACGCTCGTCACCGATTTCTCGCACGGCATGCAGAAAAAACTCGCCATGGCTGCGGCTGTAATCCACGGACCCAAGATTCTTTTCCTCGATGAGCCATTCGAAGGCGTCGACGCAATCGCTGCTGGCACCCTAAAAGCCATGCTCCAGCGCATGATCACTCGCGGAGCCACAATTTTCCTCACCTCCCATGTCCTTGAAATCGTTGAGCGCCTCTGCAGTCACGTAGCCATCATTTCCAAGGGTAAGCTCGTCGCGCAGGGCTCCCTCGAAGAGTTGCGCGCCGGCATCGAAGCTCGTCAGGGAGTCACTGTTCCGTCCGACGGAAAGCTCACGCTCGAAGAAATCTTCCTGGATATTGTCGGCGGCACACGCGAAGCCGACCGGGAGCTTACGTGGCTGAGTTAACCGCCGTTCCCGGCGTCCCGCAGCAAATCCGTCTCATTGCTGGGCTGCGCTGGATGCTTTTCAAAAATTCCCTTCGCAACGTCAAGGGCCGCCTCGAAGCCGTTTCATCCGGCATTCTTTGGTTGATGATGACCGGCATCGTGGTTGGTGGCAGCGTTTTTTTTGGCATCGCTACGTATTTCCTGGTTGCCGAGGGCCACTGGTCCCGGCTCGTTGTTCTGATGTGGATTATTTTTCTCTTCTGGCAGATCTATCCCATTTTTGCCGCGTCTGTCGGCGCGCAGTTCGATTTTTCCAATCTGCTCCGTTTTCCGCTGCGCTTCGGGAGCTTTTTTACCCTAAGCATCATTTACGGTCTCTTTGATCCCGGCGCAGTTGCATCCATGGTTTGGCTGCTGTGCATGTGGATCGGGCTCGGAATCGCGCAGCCGGCCACAATCGGTTGGGCGCTACTCGTTCTCGTCGCGTTTGCGGCTATGAACCTGTTTTTTGCCCGCATGCTCTTCGTTTGGATCGAAAGATGGCTCGCTCGCCGCCGCACGCGCGAAATCCTCGGCTTCATTTTCATACTGATCATCATCGGATTCCAATTCATCGGGCCTGCTGTCGAACATTTCCAGCATCATCGCGCGGCGCTGCAGACAGGATGGATTCCCGCGCTCCTTGCCATTTCCAACGCTCTCCCACCCGGCCTCGCCGGCCGTTCCTTGCAGCTCGGTCTGGCATCAAGTCTTGCTCAAGCTGCGCTGTCGCTCATTTTTCTTCTGGGCTATGCAGGTGCTTTTCTATGGCTGCTCGGTATCCGCCTCGCCGCCCAGTATCGCGGCGAAAACCTGAGTGAAACCGTCGCACCGGCCGCGATCACTCGGGCCCCTCGAGCTTCTCTACCGCGCGCGGCTGCGCCAGCCTCACCTCTCCTGGAACTTCCCGGAATTCCGCGCCCCATCGCCGCGGTTTTCGAAAAAGAACTGCGCTATGCAATCCGCAGCGGACCTATGTTGCTGAATCTGATCGTCCCTGTCATTGTCGTTGTCATTTTGGGTCTCGCCATGCACCAACCGCATAAGGGAAACGATTTTTTCGCTCACGCCTATCGCACCGGCTACATTTTTCCCATCGCTATCGCTTACACGCTCTTGATTCAAATGAATTGGGTATTCAACTGTTTCGCATTTGACGGCACAGGCATCCAGTTCTTTCTTCTTGCACCCGTGCCCTTTCGAGATGTCGTGATGGGCAAGAATTTATTTCTTTCTGTCGTAACCGTCGTGCAGGCTCTGCTCGTATGGGCCGCAGTGAACTGGGTTTTTTCTCCTCCCCCTCTCGTCATTATTGTCGCGACGTTTGCCGCTTTGCTTTATGGCTCGCTCGCCAACTTCGCGGTCGGCAATATCCTATCGGTGTGCTATCCCCGTCGCCTTGAGTTCGGCGTCTTCCGGCAGAAAAAACAGGCGGGAGTGACCATGCTGGTTGCCTTCGCCGCGCAGGCGGTTCTGATCGGCGTTGGCGCCCTGGTTTTTGCTGGAGCCCACTTCTTTCATCGAATCATTCTGGCCATCCCGATTTTCCTCGCGTTTGCGATCATCGCCGCCATAGCATATCGATTCAGTCTTGGCCGTATCGATCGGCTCGCCATGAGTCGCCGCGAAACTCTGACCGCTGAGCTTTGCCGCCAGGAATGACCTCAGACAACCTTCCCCCGAGTAAATGTCTCCAATAAAGCCGCACTGACAGATCTGGACTACTCCGTGAAGGAGTTCTTGAAACACTTTCGGCATCTCGCAACCGGAAACCGCGCCGCGCTTCTCGAATGCGCTGCCATATTTTTATTCGCTACTTCGTTTGCTTCCTCCGTGAACGCCCAAGCGAAACAGCCGTCGCCCGCGCTGAAACCAGAGCTTCAGTCTCTTTCCTATTTTATAGGCCAATGGAATTGCTCAGGTGAATTCCCTGCGTCCCACAAGCCCATTTCCTCCCGCATCGTTTTCTTTCCGGATCTCGACGGTTCGTGGCTCTCTTTTCGCTGGGACGACAATCCTCCGGGTCAGTTTCATGCTCTCGAGCTTTGGGGATTCGATAAGACGGAGCATAGCTTCACCAATTCCATTTATGACAATTTCGGCGGTATGCGAATTTTCCATTCTTCCGGCTGGGTCGGGGACGAACTGGTTTGGGGCCCTCGCGATCTTCCCCCAAATTCGCCCATCGCCAGCGAGCGGTTCGTCTTCGACCGCAAATCCGCAAGAGAATTCGTCGTTTCCTGGGAAGTGCAGCGGCCTAACGCGCAACAGTGGACTGTCGGTGACCGCTTGGCGTGCCGCCACGAGTGACTCACTCTACTTTTTTCGTTGCTCGTACAACTTCCTCAGCAGTTGAATTTGTCCCGCGTGATAAACATCGTGCATCGCTATTCCGGCAACGTTCTGCCTCACCGTTTGCCGGCTCCCGCGGCACCGCCGCTCCATCTCCGAATCACTCATGTTCGCAATCGTGGCTCGCAATTCGTTGTGCGTTTTCGCCAGTAACGCAAGATCGCGCTTCCAGTTTTCCTCCGTCTCGCGCCCGCTCATTGTTTTCGCTTCGCGTGCGAAAAAATTTCGACCCTTTTCCGGAAACTCGTGGCCCTTGCTTCCCGTCAGTCGTTTCGTCACTGCGTATTTCCAATACGCCGCATGCACCGTCAGTTCCCAAATGTTGTGCCGATTTTTCCCTGGACGCCATGCCGCTTCTTCCGCGCTCACGCCGCGAAGTGAACTGCGCAGATTTGGCCCATGCCACGCCTGCTTCTGAAATCCTTCTTCCACCAATGCAAGAAGAAGCTCTTTCATGTGATCCACTGACCTTCTCCTGTAATTCGCGCCCAGTTCCCGTGTTCGCTGATCTTTTGTTCAGGACTCTCTCGGTGCAAACAACTAATTCGGCAGAATGGCAAACACGCGAACTGGGCCTCCCGAACCACCCTCCAGTTTGATCGGCGCAGCGATAATGAACGCGCCCGTTGCCGGCAACTTGTCCATATTCGCAATATTCTCTACGTGAAAAAGCCCTGTAGGCAGCGTCGTTCGGTGCACTTCAAAATTTTTTGACGGACCATAATCGATGCTCAGCGTATCGATGCACAATCCACTCACGTGCCGCGAAATTAGCAGTTTCGCCGCGGCCACCGAATACCCCGGAAAATGCATCACGCCTTTCGCGTCCATGTTGCGATAGCGCTTCTGGTCCGGCCAGCGCGAAGCCCATCCGGTGCGCAGCATCACAATGGCTCCAGCCGGAATTCGCCCATGCTGAGACTCCCAACTCTGAATGTCTTCAGCCGTGAGCCGATAATCGGAATCCTTCTCGACTTTGTTTCGCACATCGATCACCACTCCGGGCCCGAAAAAATGCTGAATGGGAATCTGATCGAGTGTTTCCTTCCCCGGAGGAAAATGCGCCGGCGCGTCCATGTGCGTCTCGTAATGCTCAAGCAAAGTAAATTTGCGCGTGAGATAACCGTCTTTCGCAGGTGTCGACGTCACCACTACGCTGAAAGGATGATCATCTCCAGGCCACGACGGCGAATGCCCATTGATGACGTACGTCATGTCGATCACATGTGTTTGCCCGGAAGGAATGCCCGACAGCAACGGGCACTCGCTCGAGCTCGATTTCGTCTGTGCATGCGCAGATGTAACGGCACAGAAACTAAAGAAGAGCAAAATGCCTAT
>JASHYE010000017.1 GCA_030043155.1 Candidatus Acidiferrales bacterium
TGCGCTGGCAGAAGCACCAGAACAGCAAGTGTGCCTACGATGTAGATAAAAGCGACCGCAAACCCAGCGCCCCAAACAGCGCGCGGAAGCGTTTTGCGAGGATTGCGCACCTCTTCGCTCATGGCGGAAACCAGCTCGAATCCCGCGAATCCGAAAACCATCTGCGGCCAGAAATTCACCGTGGCCTGATTCCAAAGCGGCATGATGTTCTTCGTGGTGAAATGAGTAATCGAGCCGTGAGCATGCCACATCCAGCCAGCGATGCCGATGAGCATCAGCAACGGAATGTAGGAACCGACGCCGCCGGCGTTTTGCAGCCATTTTCCGATGTTGAGACCGATGATGTTGAGCCACACGGCGACGCCGAGCAGGACAAACGAACCGATCACGAGGAATTCGCGATTCGTCGCGAGCCAGCCCCAACGCGCGCCTCCGATATACGCAGCCATCGAGGCACTCGCGAGGAGCAAGCCTGGAAAATAAAATACGGTGTAAATCCAATAGGTCCATCCAGCAACGAAGCCATGAAAATCGCCGAACGCTTCTTTGGACCAGACGTACAGTCCACCCTCGTCCGGGAAACGCGTCGAGAGTTCGTTGATCACGAATGCGCTGGGCACAAAGAAAAGAACGGCGGCCAGAATCCAGAGGCTGATCGAAGAAGTTCCATTGTGTCCCGCCGATGCAAGCCAGCGCGGACCGAGCACGGTGGCGATGTTGAAGAGCAAAACATCCCAAAAGCCGAGGACGCGTCGCAGTTTTGACTTGGGATCTAGTCTTGGATCGACCGCCTCGCCGGCGCTCATCCGACGTCGCTCGCGCTGACAACAACATCCAACGCGGGGATTAGTTCGTCCTGAACGCGGAAATTGCGGATGAAGGGATCTTGCGAATCTTCGAACTCCGGCCAGCCGCCAAAAAAGATGACCTTCCCTTGATGCAGGAAAATCACGGAATCGGCCAGGCGGCGCGCCAGATGTGTGTCGTGCGTTACGACCACCGAAGTTTTGTGGAATTTTTCCTTGAGCTTGAGGATCAAGTCGCCGGTGTGCGAAGCCATCAGCGGATCGACCATTGTGGTCGGCTCGTCGTAGAGAATGGCCTCAGGATCCTGCGCGAGCGCCCTCGCGATGGCGACCGCACGCTTCATCCCCGTGCTCAATTCCGAGGGGAGCTTGTCGGCAAAATTCGAGACCTCGAGCATTTCCAGAAGCTCCGCTACGCGCTCCTCGATATGGTCTGCTGGCACGTTCTTAAGAACCTGCATCGGAAACGCCACGTTCTGTGCCACGGTGAGCGAGTCAAAGAGCGCGCCAGCCTGAAAAACCATCGTCACCTTTCGCCGGATGGGCATCATCTCCGCTTCGCTCAGGTCTGTAACATCCTGCCCGGCCACGATGATTCGCCCGCTGTCCGCTTTCAGAAACCCCAGGATGAGTTTCAGCGAAACCGATTTGCCCACGCCGCTGCGGCCCAAAATTACCGTTGTCTCGCCGCGATTCATATGAAAGCTGACGTCGCGCAACACGTCCTGCTCATCGAAAGACTTGTTCACATCGCGAAATTCGATGTAGCGCTCGTTCGTCATTCTGCCTCTGCTTCCGCGTCAGCGCGCGCCTCTTCGTAATCCGCGGGCGTGTTTATATTTTTGAACAGCGTGCCGCGAGGGTCAAAGGCTTTCCATTCCGAAGGTGCAATGGTGGTGAGTGTCAGTTCGGCCAGCCCGTCGGTGACTTTGCGGACGCCCCGCGCGAGCGCTCCCTCAATCGAGGTGCGCGCGCGCTGGCGGTACATTGCGCATAACGGCTCATAGCCACCGTCATTCAACGGAATCACCGCGTCCGCTGGCGAATTCATGGCGCGAGCAATTAGGAATTCGAGCCACTCCTGCGTCAGGAAAGGCAGATCGCATCCGACAATCAGATTCCAGCCATGCGATGTGACTCGCAGCGCGGTGCAAATGCCCCCGAGCGGCCCCAAATTCCTTCGGTCATCAGGAATCACCCGAAAGCCAAGCCCGCTATAGTCGCTTTGCCGGCCAACAATCACGGGCGCTTCTCCGAAAGATTTCAGCAGACGCGCTATGTGAAAAATCAGTGGCCGGCCTGCCAATGGCAGGAGGCCTTTTGGCTTGCCTATGCGGGAACTCTTCCCACCCGCGAGAATGAAAGTGCCGATGCGCTGATCGGAGGCCATGTTCTAAGTGCCAATGTTAGTATAGCTTACGCGAAACGTACCCCGCTGCATTTGCTGTCCCAGAGAAACTTGATTTGACTTGACAGACGGTGGCACTTTTCATATATTAGCACTCGCCATCGAGGAGTGCTAAGGCGTCCCGCGCCCTCTTCGCGGCAATTCCAAAGACTTGTCCCGCACCAGCGGGCTAACCGGAGGTTACGAAAAATGGCGGTGAACATTATCCCGCTGCACGATCGCGTGATCGTGAAGCGGATTGAAGAGAAGGAAAGCGTGAAGGGCGGCATCATCATTCCCGACACGGCAAAAGAGAAGCCGCAGGAAGGCGAAGTGGTAGCGGTCGGCAGCGGAAAGCGCGAGAAGGGCGAATTGATTCCTCTCGACGTGAAAGTGGGCGATCGCATCCTGTTCGGCAAGTATAGCGGCAACGAAATCAAAATCGATGAACAAGAATACCTGATTCTCAAGGAAGACGAGATTCTGGCCAAGCTCGGCGGAGCCGCAAAAGCGGCATCCAGCAGAAAGTAACACCCGCACGGAGCAATCCGGCGGCTGATTCAGAATTCGCATACCACGCTCAATCGGCCAAAGCGATTCGGCAGATTGGGCAAGCACCAAGGCAGGTCAGTTTCAACAGTTTGGCAAAGCCTGCCTGCCATAGGCAGGCAAATTTGATTCGAGGAAATTGAGGAGGAATAGGTTCCATGGCAAAGCAAATTGTGACTGGCGAGAATTCGCGTCAGTCGATTCTGCGTGGCGTCAACATTCTCGCTGACGCCGTGAAGATCACGCTCGGCCCCAAGGGCCGCAACGCGGTGATCGAGAAGAAGTTCGGTTCGCCGATCATTACCAAAGACGGCGTTACCGTAGCGAAGGAAATCGAGCTGAAAGACGCCCTCGAGAACATGGGCGCGCAGATGGTCCGCGAAGTGGCGTCGAAGACTTCCGACGTCGCCGGCGACGG
>JASHYE010000152.1 GCA_030043155.1 Candidatus Acidiferrales bacterium
GGGTGGTCTCTTTTCGCTGATCAATCGCGTGATTGAAGCGCGTCAGTGCCGAATTTCGACCGGGGAATTGAACCGGTGGCTGTCGAGCGTGGATCTCGAGCGCGGAACTTCTCCGGCGGAAAGCAAAATAAAGATCTACTATGTGACGCAAGCTTCGGCTGCGCCGCCCACGTTTGTTTTGTTCACGAATCAAAAGCGGCGGCTGCACTTCAGTTACGAACGGTTTTTGGAAAATCAACTTCGCAAGAAATTCGATTTTACGGGCACACCAATTCGATTCCAGCAGCGCGTAAGAGAACGAAGGTGTCGTACTGGCTCTACCGTTCGAGAATCGGCGTGAATCGCCGGCCAATTTGCCTACAATCGTCCGCTGCACATTCTGATGAAAGAGGAGCCGCTCATGCCGCCAATGAATACGGAAGAGAATCGAAAACCGGAGCTTAGCCGCCGAAGGTTTTTGGGATCGGCCGCGGTGGTGGGCATCGCGTCGCTTGCACCAATGCGACCGGCGCATTCGGAGAAAGCGGGTGGTTCGACCGACATTGCACCCTTTGATCTGGACGAAATCAGCGTCAGGGAGCTTCAGGAGGGAATGAATTCGGGAAGATTTACTGCGCACTCGATTGCCCAGAAATATCTGGATCGGATTGCGGCCATCGACAAAAGCGGGCCTGGACTGAATTCTGTCATTGAAATAAATCCCGATGCGCTTTCCATCGCTGATTCTCTGGATGATGAACGCAAGAGCAAAGGGATTCGCAGCCCGCTACACGGAATTCCGGTGCTGATTAAAGACAATATCGGGACCGCGGATCACATGATGACCACTGCTGGATCGCTGGCGCTTTTAGGTTTCACGCCGACAAAGGATTCAGGAGTGGCTCGGCAGCTTCGAGCAGCGGGAGCCGTGATTCTAGGCAAGACGAATCTGAGCGAATGGGCGAATTTCCGGTCCGACCATTCCTCGAGTGGATGGAGCGGGCGTGGAGGCCAAACTCATAACCCATATGCGATCGATCGCAATCCCTGCGGATCGAGCTCCGGTTCGGGCGCGGCTGTTTCTGCGAATCTCGCTGCTGTGACCATTGGCACTGAGACAGATGGATCGATCGTCTGCCCCTCGTCGGCGAACGGAGTGGTGGGAATCAAGCCGACAGTCGGGCTCGTTAGCCGGGCGGGAATTATCCCCATTTCGCACAGCCAGGACACGGCCGGTCCGATCTGCCGAACAGTTGCGGATGCAGTGGCGCTGCTCAGCGCCGTTGCAGGCGCAGACGCAGAAGATTCTGCAACGAAGGTTGCCGCCCGAAAGGCCTATTCCGATTACACAAAATTCCTCGATCGTGCTGGATTGCACGGCGCGCGCATTGGAGTAGTGCGCAAGCTTTTCTTCCTTGGCGAGAAGCTTGATCCAATAATGAAAAATGCGCTGGACGCAATGAAAAGCGAAGGCGCGACGCTCGTTGACCCGGTGGAGGTTGAAAGCCTTGGGAAATTCGATGACTCCGAAAATATCGTGTTGCAGTACGAGTTCAAAGCAGACATGTACAGTTATCTGGCAAAATTTCCGAACGCTCCCGTGCATTCGCTAAAGGACATCATCGAGTTCAATGAACAGCACCATGACCAGGAGCTTTTATACTTCGGGCAGGAGGCGATGATTGCGTCAGAAAAAAGAGGGCCGCTCAGCGACAAAGCATATCTGGATGCGCTCGCGAAGGATCATCTGCTGGCGCGCAAGGAAGGCATTGATGCAGTAATGGACAAATACAAACTCGACGCGCTCGTTGCGCCGACGGGAGGGCCAGCGTGGGTCACGGATCTGGTGAATGGCGATCATGATACCGGCGGCAGCTCATCGCTCGCAGCCGTTGCGGGCTATCCGAATATCAACGTTCCTGCGGGATTTGTTTTCGGATTGCCGGTGGGCATTTCATTTTTTGGGCGGGCATGGAGCGAGCCAGTCTTGATTAAGATCGCCTACGCATTTGAGCAGGCAACGAAGATTCGTAAGCCACCGCAGTTTCTCAGCTCTGCTGATCTGAAGCCGAACGCCTGAAGTCAGCGCGATTTTTTCCAGGAAAGCCGGTCACCCGTGAACAGCGCGACTTTAGAGAAGTTTTGGCTGCTGTGATCGAATTGAAGGTCGGCATACTTGCCGCGAAACAGGCGTTGAATTCGAAGCGTTTTGAGCGCTTCGGCGAGCTCAGGTTTTGGAATGCTCTGCAGCACTGATTCCACCGTCGAACCTATGGGGAAATAATTCATTTTTCCGCTCACCGCGACCTCCATATCAACGCTCATTGAGACTGTGCCGTTGAGAGATGAGCACTCGATACCCGGAGAGATCAGTTGCTCGCATGGAATTTCGGGATCCTTCTCAATGGCCGCCGTTGCTTGCGTTATTTCTTTGGGAGTTTGGGCTGCAATCAGAAGGGCGGCACGCCGTTGACGGTTCGGAACGAAGAGCGTGAATAAAAAAAGCCGGAGAAAATGGGCGGGAGGAAAGTTCTCTGCAAGATGAGTATCCGGAAATTGTCGTTCCAGTTTCGATTGCAGTCCTGCGGAATTCTCTATGCCACTCAGCTTCAGCGCAAGCTCCTCCTGCTTGTTTTCCGCGATCTTGTAGTAAACCGTTCGTTCTCCGAGGTAGTTGGCAACCGTCTCCGCGGCTCCCGGTGCATCGCGGAACAACGAACGATTGATGTGAAGGCGCATTTTGGAAGTGAGATTTACGAACCCGCTGCTGCCGAAGGAATATTTGAAGAAGAGCGCGTCACTCATGAGGACAGGGGCGCTTTCAGAGATGCGATTCAGCGCTGTAACATAGCCAGTTGGACCGAAGCAGCGCTTCTGCTCCAGTTCGTACAGCTGATCAAGGAAGTTTCCCCAATAGGACCGCATGGTCGAGAAGAGATCACTATTTTTCCAAGCCGCCGGCAGCGGTATTTCCGCGGTCCAGTTCCCGGATTTGTCAGGGTAAAGTGAAAACCAACGGTCGTGAATAGAGCAGCTATCGATTCTTTGAGAGGATTCGTCTCCTGGCAGCTTCCCGAGCGACACTTTTTGTTTAAGAGCATCGGTTGAACCTGGAGGTAAAAGAAAGTCGGCGCTGTCCACTTCGACTAATTGGTAGTTTCCGCTTGGAACGTGGCGGGCGGCGCATCCAGAGCAGACACAGAGGAGCAAAAAAGGAAAGATTGCGGCTATTTGAAGGCAGTAATCGATTGCGCTTCGAGATTCATTGGATTTAGGGCTCATATTCAAAAGCACACCCAAGTAAAGTAGTTTGACACCAGGACTAAGCAATTGTTCCTGGCCAGGATGAGGTTGACACTACGAGGAATGGGTTTACGATAGCGGTGGAAAATAAAAAGACGATGGCTTCAGCGGCCCAACACGTCTCTGCAATTCCCGACAAGAACCTCTTTCGCATTGGCGAAGTGAGCCGATTGACGGGGACGAAGGCCTTCGTTCTGCGATACTGGGAGACGGAATTTCCGACACTCGAGCCGGTGAAGAGCGACAGCGGGCACCGAATGTACCGCAGGCAAGACATCGAGACGGTCTTTGAAATCAAGCGGCTGCTCTACCAGGAAGGCTTCACGATCGCTGGCGCGCGCCGCCATCTTGCCGAGCAGAACGGAGCGGCAGAAGCCGGTAGCGAGTCAGCTTCCGCAGCGCAGCCGCCAGCGCGCGAACGAGAACACGGCCTGACGCGGAGCCAGCGAAAATGCCTGCTTGATCTTCGTGAAGAGCTGCTCGCTGTCTTGACCCTCCTTGAAGGCCAGTGATACGCTGAATTCGCTTGCGGTCGGGACGTGGCGCAGCCTGGTAGCGCGCACGCTTGGGGTGCGTGAGGTCGCTGGTTCGAATCCAGTCGTCCCGACCATTTTTTGCTGCTGCATTGCCGCAGAAACGGACTTTCCAGCTACCCAAGTTTATTCCTATGCCGAATATTTTAATCACGAACGATGACGGCATCTTCGCTCCTGGCCTGCGCGCGCTGGCCAAAGCGCTCGAGGGCATGGGGACAATCAGCATCGTCGCCCCTTCGCAGGAACGCAGCGCGTCGGCGCAGTCGCTCACTCTTCGCCAGCCGATTTTCTGCGAGCAGATTGGGGAGCGGGAGTGGGCCGTTGAGGGTACGCCTGCTGACGCCATGATTCTCGCGTTCCACACTTTGTTGCGGGAGCGTCCGGACTTACTGGTTTCTGGAATCAATCGCGGCAGCAACCTCGGTGAAAATGTCTATTACTCCGGCACGATTGGCGCGGCGATGGAGGGCGCAATCAATCGTGTGCCATCGATTGCCATATCGATTGCGTCACGCGCGAAAGACGTGGATTTCTCTCCCGCAGCGAAATTCATTCAGCGGCTGGCGCCAATCGTGCTCCGCGAAGGCTTGCCGGTCGGTGTTCTCCTGAATGTGAACGTGCCCAGTTCATGGGACGGTGGAGTATGCTTCACGCGCCAATCGCCGAAGATTACGCGGAATGTGTTGCAAAAAGGCGAAGATCCGCGTGGGCGAACCTATTACTGGTTGAATGAACAAAGAATCACTGAAGATATTGCGTCCGATACGGACCATGCAGCAATTCTTTCAGGCGATGTTTCTGTCACGCCGCTGGTGATTGATCACACGGACGTACCTTCGCTGAATCACCTGTCCCATTGGAAACAGCTGCTCGAGCAGCAATAAAAGCTATTGGCGAGTCGATTGAATCAGGCGGCGGCACATCGCCGGATCCGCGGCCATATCAATTGCAGTCCAGGCCATCGCAAGTGCGCCATCCATAACAGCCTTGTCTGCCTCCTCTGTGATGCAATGCGCGGTGAACTCAGGCTGGTGATTCGCAGCGGGAAGCGAATTGATTCCGATCATGGGATGAATGGACGGGATGGCATAGGAAATGTTCCCCATGTCAGTGGAAGCAGCAAGTCGGGACATAGCAGGGCCGAGTTCCAGAAATTTCCGGCCAATTACCTCGGCATTTCGTTTGTAGACTTGACTGATCTCGTGATCATAGCGAACATCTGCATAAGGTTTGTCGCCGCCGCAGATTTCAAGTTTGCAGCCTGTTGCCAGCGCGCCAGCCTCAAAGCAGCGATGGACTTTCGCGCGTACTTCTTCGAGTTCAGTCAGATTTTCTCCGCGTACGAGATAACGCGCTGATGTGTGTGCGGGAACGACGTTGGGCGCATCGCCTCCATGCGTGGTGATTCCATGCACGCGATCCGTTTGGCGAAGGTGCTGGCGAAGAAGGCCAATTGATGTTTGCGCGACGGTCAATGCGTCCGCCGCGTTGATACCCATTTCCGGAAATGCGGAAGCATGCGCTTCCTTGCCCGTATAGTGAACATCAAACATGGAAGCAGCGATGAGATGGGCTTCGAGGATTTCGACGGGCGCTGGATGAACCATCATCGCGGCGTGAACGCCAGAAAAAGCGCCGCGCTCGAGAAGAACAATTTTGCCGCTCGCATTACCCACCTCTTCCGCCGGAGTGCCAATCACGCTGACAGTCAATCCAACGTCATCGGCAACTCGCGCTGCCGCGATGCCCGCGCCGACGGCCATTGCGGCGATCATGTTGTGACCACAGGCGTGGCCGATTTCCGGCAAAGAGTCATATTCGGCGCAGATGGCGATGTGAAGAGGGCCGCTGCCAGCTTTAGCGACGAAAGCCGTCGGTAAATCACAAATACCACTGCGCACATTAAACCCTGCATCGCTCAATTCTTGGGAGAGCCAGGCACAGGCTTTCTCTTCCGCAAATCCCAATTCGGGATTGGCGTGGACGCGGTGGCTGAGAGCGAGAATTTTGGTTTGTGCGGAGCGAAGCCGCTCCTGTGCGCCCGATTTTGCGGTCGTTCCTTGCATGCTATCTCCTATTTAGCTGGCGTGTGTCGCCTGTTCATGGCTTTGCGCTCGATCTGACTCGCAGCGCTCCAACTCCGCAGCCAGATCGGCATACAACAATCGGTGAAAAAGATGCTCGCCGGCTTCACGCCGTACAGATAATCGTCCCGCCTGGTACGCGCGTGAATGCAGGCCGCGCTGCACAGCTTCGCAGATAGCGACGTCCTCTTCCTGTACGCGATGGCTTACGGAGACGCTCTGACGATTGTGGTCGCCAGCCAATTCACTGACGTCGCTGAAATAAAAATCGAAAATCACCCGACAGCTATCAATTGAGAGCGGGAGCACGAGATTTGTGTCCAGATAGCCCTCGTACCAATTCAGCATGAAGTTGGGGTATTGCCAAAAATAATAGGCACGGTCGCCGTGGCGGGTTGCGACAGCATCTGTGTCAGCTCCGGGAGTTGACGTTTTCACGGGACTCGATTGCAGCGAAAAGCGGTCTGCATTTTCGATGATGTAATTTGCGTATTCGAGGACGCTGTTGAGTCCTTTGTGAAGATGCGGGACGTGATAGCCGCCGTCGAGGTAATTATCGACGTAGACTTTCCAGTTGCAGTTGAGATCATATGTGCGACGCTCGAAAAAACACAAAGAATTCAGCCGCAGCGGAGCGACGCGTTCAACGAGGCTGGCAAGAAAATGAGGAAGCGGTTCCACCTGAGGATGCAGATTCACGAATACAAAATTCTCCCAAGTTTCGACTCGGATGGGGACGAGTCCGTTCTTAGCGCGATCAAAGTCGCAGACGCCGTCAAAGTCCGGTGTTCCTTTGAGCGCGCCATCGATACCGTAGGTCCAGCCGTGATAGGGGCAGCGGAAATTGGCAGCGCGGCCGGAGGGTTCAGTGACGACCGCTGCAGCGTGATGGCGGCAAACGTTAAAGAAAGCGCGAAGCACGCCATCGGCGCCGCGCGCGACGAGCAGAGGCTCGCCGAGAAGATCCGCGGTGAAGAATTCACCGCATCGGGAGACTTGGTCGGCGCGACCGACTACCTGCCAATTCCGATGGAAAATGGAGCGTTTTTCCAGCGCGGCAATGCGCTCGTCCGTGTACCAAGAGGCAGGGATTGTGTAAGCGTGCGCCAGCGGGGCATGAGGATTGTAGGCATGGACGATTTCTCTGAGAGGTTCCATTCTCTGCTCCCCGACCCTTTAAAGGGCTTTTGCAGCATGATTATGGCCTGAATTCACGAAGTTGGGAAGACTCGGGCAATTCTGTCTGCAGAATGTGCGGCTGTTTTTCTGGCGCGTAATATTAGCCGAGGTGCGAGACATGGCGCGGAAACATTCCGGTGAGAGTCCGAGCAAAAGCGGATGTGTGTTCTGTGCGATTCAAGGCGATAAGACAGGCTGCTTCTGTGTATTTGAAGACGAAAGCATTTTTGTATTTCTTGATCACCGGCCGCTGTTTCCGGGCCACTGTCTGTTGATCACAAAGGCTCACATTTCAACTCTTGCTGAGCTACCGCTACCATTGCTACATAGAGTTTCTGAAAACACGCGCGTGACTGCCATAGCAGTTCAGAACGCAATGAAAGCGGAGGGAACGTTTGTGGCAATCAACAATGTTGTGAGCCAGAGCGTGCCGCATTTTCATGTGCATATCGTTCCAAGGAGGAAAGGAGACGGACTGCGAGGATTTTTTTGGCCGCGGATGAAGTATAAAAGCGATGAAGAAGCCGCGGCCATTGCGGATTTGATTCGAAAAGAAATTGCTCGGATGCAGTCTGGTTGAGGGGGCGTTCAGTGAAAATCGTGTGAGATGGTCTCGGTTTTTGTGATTTTCAGCGAATAGATCGCGGATGCAATTTGGCCCAAAGCCTCCCCCACGACTGTATCTGCAGCGTTCGGATCGCTCAGAGAAAGCGGAACACGATTGGCATAAAGAGCGAATGCCAGATGCCGCCCGTCCGCAGTGATCATATAGCCTGCGAGGCCCTTTCCGGTAAGCATCAAATCTTTATTCAACGCGTCATACGCGCCAAAAGTGCCGGTCTTAGCCATCACGTGGCCTGCTGCCGGCGAGTTCACTTCAATTCTCCACAGTGTTCCATCGCGGCCAAGAATCGGCAGTGCTTTTTCGAACAGTGAGAAATCTCTTTGCCGCGACATGAATGCAAGATAATGCGCCACAAAATCCGGGGTGAAAAATGCGGATTGCGCACCGCCTGCACCATCGGCCTGAGAAGCGCCGCTCAAATCGAGGCCGGCTTTAACTAGGAAATCATGTTCGAGATTGAATCCTGCCTGGTCGATGTCTTTTGTGGCGTGGCCAAGCACCGCACCGAGGATGTAAGGAGTCATGGAAGCGTGCAAATTCTGGCTGACCTTGAGAGTCACTTTGACTTCTTGTGAAAATGGTAGTGACACATGCTCGGCAACGGTGTTCTCGGCTGTATAGAAGGCAGACAGAGCCTTGAAATCGGCGGGTGCGTTGGGATCCGGAATGTTTGCGGCTACGCCATATTGACGCAGCGCCTCGATAAACGTGACTTGGGCAAAACGGCTTGGTTGCGCGACCGCGTATTTGTACAAAATCGACGGTCCGCCGAGAGGGAACGTCCCAGTCAATGTCACATAATGGGAACCATCCGCGTTCACGGTATCCGTGGTACCCACGTTGACATCCGCTTTGGATCCCACAGGGCCTGTAGTGATCTGATTGTCGAAGATCACGTAAGAGGTGAAGGGGGAAATGTTTATTTTGACTGGAGTGCCTTGAGCGTCGCCTGCGGAGACCGTCAAATCAATGATGTTGTCATTCACGCAGATGGGTGAGATGACGACGTCGGTTCCCAATTCGCGATCTCCCTCCGCAAAGAGCGTTGCATCCACCAGAACACGGCCGATGATCCTTTTGATTCCATGGGAAGCTACCTGCGAGGCGAGCTGCCGGATAACAAACAGCGGATCGCCGGGGACGGCCTTCGTATCGGGACTTCCATCGTAAGCGTGATCTTCGTTTTCAAACGCCAGTGTCCCGTCTGGCCGAATGCGTCCGGAGAGATCTGGATCTCCGCTCGCAACAAGAATGAGATCTCCGTTTAGGGTTCCGTCGGAATCGATTGGGCCTGTCCGATAGACTTTGGTGTGAAACCGATAATCCGCTCCGAGCAATTCCAGTGCGGTTCCTTCAGTAAAAAGCTTTGTAGTTGATGCAGGGGTGAAAAATTGCTGTGCGTTCAGCGCATAAACAACGTTGTTTTGATCCAGCGAATAGACTTCGATGCCAAAACTCGAATGGCGGAACTCGGGGCGGCTTGTGATCTGACTGATTTTGGCTTCCAGCGATCCTTGCGCCAGCGCTATCGGCTGGAATGCGAGGGCTACTGCGAAGGCCAAGAGGCCGACTACACCATTCATGAGATTTCGTCCAGTTTTTGTCATCGTTGATAAACCGCCTCTCTTTGAAGCGTGGACCTCACTGCTGTGGAATCAGCAGCCGTCACGCGAATGCTGCTGGGCTGCGAATCTTCGGCATGCGCAGATTTCTTATGCGCCGGGGCTCTCTGCAGCTGCTCAAACGTGATGTTCAAAATCGGATAGTGCCGCCAATCTTTGTAATCGAAGTGCCACCATTCAAATTCGTAGACCGTGAAGCCCTCTGATTCCATGGCGTGCCGCAAAATGTCACGATGCCAGTGCTCGATGGAGGTACCTCCCGGATAGAAGGGGTAGGAACGCTCGGACATTTCATCGTATACACCCGTCATCGAGACGGGCTTGCCAGTTTTCAGATCGTAGAGAGACATATCCACTGCACAGCCGCGATTGTGACGCGATCCATCCTTTGGGTCTGCCACGAAAATCTTTTTGTCATCCGGAGTCGCATCCCAGAAGATTTTCGTGACATACCAAGGGCGGTAGGCGTCATGGATTAGCAATCCATAGCCCAGCGCTTTCAGCTTGCGGTCGGCGCGAAGCAGTGCTTCCGCTGCAGGGCGCTGCATGTAGGCTTTTGCCTTGGAGTAAACTGGCTCGCCTAGAAAATCGTTAGTGCTTGCATACCGGATATCAAAGTGAATGGACGGGTCCAAGGTGGAGAGGTCGACTAAGTCCGGCTTGCGAAAATCACCCGATTCATGGGGCGGCTGAGCGGCGAGCGCTTCTTTGCGGAGTTCGTCGAGCGATTTTTGTGGGTGTACGTGAAATACTCCGCCGGCGATGGGGCCAAGCGGCCTGCGCTTAAAGATCACGCCGCTGACCTGTACTTGCGTCGCATTTCCATTTGCATCGCGCGTAAAGATGGCGTGTTCTCCGTCATAAAGACCGCTGCGAGGGAAGTCGAAAACATTCGGTGAAGATTCATGAAGCGGTGCGTGCTCGAACCATTCGATAAGCGCGGTCAGCTTGCCATCGCGCTCGAAAATGTAAAGCGTGTCGTAGTCCCAGCCATATTCTCCAATAAGTCCTTCCCAGCGCTGCGGGATTGGCGCAGGGACATCTTGTTTGACGCGGGGGAGAACTTTGTCTCCGATGCGTATCCCGCCCTCGACAGGCGTGATTCTTAATCCATAGCCCAGTCGACCGTCGGCGATGAGCGAATCTCCTGCTTGACGAAGACGGAGTTGAAAACCATCTCCAACAGGACGGAGATAAAGTTGATCTTCCTGCGCAACCAGATCCAGCGCTGAATCGCCCCGCCCATAGCGGCCTTCGAGTTGGCGTATGCGTTCCAGCGGAATCGGCGACGTTTCCTCAATCTTTGGCAGTGGCTCTCCTTCTTTAGCAGCCAGCATGAGACGGAGGGCAACGTCGGCTACATGATTTGTGACCGCGTTCGCGCCGTCGATCGTTGTCACCGTGACGACGCCCAGCTTGTCATCCGGCAATGCGGAAAGCTGCGTCGCGAAACCGTAGATTGCGCCGGCGTGTTCAACCTCGCGATGACCATCGAGCGTGTCCAAACGAAATCCAAGGCCGTACGGTGAACTTTGTCCCGGCTTCGCGAATTGTGGCGTCCACATTTCCTCGAGCGTTTCGCTTTTAACTATTTGGCCATTTGTGCCGCGGCCGCCATTGAAAAGCACACTCAGAAACTTGCCAAGATCAACCACTGTGGAATACATGCAGCCTGCCGGGGCCATTCCAAGCTGGAATGTCGGGGCGGGAAACAGCTTTCCGTCGTAGGACCACATGTAAGCCTTTGCCAGATGCGCGACGAGCTTCGGCTCGGGCTCGAAGGCGCTATCCTGCAGGCCCATAGGTTGCAGCACCGCCTGCTTCAGGTACTCCGCGAAAGGCTGGCCGCTCTGCTTTTCGAGAACGTAGCCAACTACCGCGACGCCGGCGTTCGAATATTTTGTATGCGTCTCGGGCGGATAGACGAGCGTTGTTTCATTCAGACTGCCTACCATCGCTGCGAGAGACAAGTTCGAAGGGTCAAAGTAGTTTCCGATCGGCGGCTCGCGCAGCAATCCCGCGCGATGAGACATCAGTTGGCGCAGCGTAATTGGAGTGTGAAATGAGTTTCGCGGGTGAAAGTCAGGCAGATAGGTTTGAATCGGAGCATCCAAGTTGAGCTGGCCGCGCTCAACCAGTTGCATGACTCCTATATTGGTGAAGAGTTTCGAAACGGACCCGATTCGATAGACCGTGTTCGCTGTGGCAGGAATCTTGTTGTCCGGATCCGCGTAGCCAAATCCCTGTGCCCACACGACCTGCTGATTGTCGACGAGAGCAATCGAGAATGCGGGTAGCTTTTTATCTTGCATCTCGTCTTGAATGAATTTCGAGAGCGCATCTGCGATGGGTGCGTAGGGGCCTTGAGCTGCAACGTTCTGAGCCGGAGCCTTTTTTGCCGGAGCGGAATTGACAATCAGACCGCCCAACAGAATCAGTAATGTTGCTGGCACTACGCTTCGGGACAACCTCGATGTTCGCATGGCCCTATCCGACGGAGAATTTTATCGACGGTGTGAAAGCTCGCACTGTAGTGAGGACGTCCAGAAAAAGTCAAGCGCATTTGGAGGGCGCCCGAGTTTCTGCGGTCAAACGAAACATTTGGTTCATCAACAAGGGTGGGCAACTGTCGATAATGACTATTCTGGCGCGGTCTTGGGAGCGGCATTCGCGCGCGTGGATTTGAGGCGTGTAACAAATAACGCATAGAGTGGAAGTCCGCTCAGTATCAATACCGCGCCAAACAGGGCATGAACGGGAGAAGATAGGATGGCGCTCACAATTATTCCGAGCGCCGCAATCGTGAACAGCGCGGGCAGCCAGGGATAGCCCGGCACTCGAAATGGGCGGTCGAACTCGGGTCGGCGAATTCGCAGGACAATGACGCCTGCTACCGCTAATCCGTAGAAAATCCATCCCACGAACACTACGTAAGTGAACAGTTCTTGAAAGGAGCCCAGCAGGGTTAAACCTGCCGCCCACAAGCCCTGGACGATAATCGCGAAAACAGGGGCGCGAAACCGCGCACTGATTTTCCCGAAGATTGGGAAGAACAGGCCTTCTTCGGCCATTGCGTAATAAACGCGCGGGCCAGATAAAATCATTCCGTTTGTCGCGCCGATAATCGATACAAGAATCAGCAGTGAAATGAAAGCGGTTGCGGCCCCGCTCCCTGTCGCGAATTGGACTGCGGCTGCGGCCACGCGCTGAGTGTGCGCCACTTGCATATTTGTGAGCACGGAATAGTACGCCACGTTTGCGAGCAGGTAAGTCGCGGCAACAATCAGGGTACCGTAAAAGAGGCCTCGCGGCAGATCACGCCGCGAATGCTTGATCTCGCCGGTCATAAAAGACAACACATGCCAGCCTTCATAGGCCCACAATACTGCGATGAGTGCGATTCCGAATGACCGGGGCGCGAAGCTGAAACCATTCGGTGGCCAAACGCTCGACTTCAGCAAATGAAAATGACCTTCATAGAAAAGCAACGCCAGCATGACTGCCAACCCGAGATATTTCGTGATCGTCAGCAGGTTGTGTACGTTCTTTCCAGATCTGAGCCCGAAACAATTCACGCCGGTCAGCACTAAAACGCAAAGGACGCCGATCATTTTCTGCTGAGCCCCAGTCAGCGGAACGATTTGCGCCAGGTAAATGCGGAACGCTACGGCGAGGGTTGCGATGCTTCCAGAATGAATTAACGCAAGAAGCGCCCAACCATACAAGAATCCAACGGTCTTGCCGTAGGCCTGGCGGAGGTAAACGTAAATGCCGCCTGCCTTCGGGAAAGCCGCGCCAAGCTCCCCTAGCGCCAGCGCACCGAAGAGGCTGAGTAATCCTCCAGTGACCCAAACAAGGATTACTGCCGAAAATGATGTGAGCTGGCTGGCGATGTTTCCGGGAACAAGAAAAATTCCAGAACCGATGATCGTTCCGGCCACGATGGCAATCGCATCGCGGAGCCGTAGCTCACGAAGGAGTCCAAACTCGCTGGCACGATCTTCAGTCGATGACATTCGCGATCACGCTGTAACTGGTTCGCATGCAATCCTCATGTCCGTACCGAAAGGGTTTGTGTATGATGCACGTTCGCACAGAAAGCGCATGAGAGCAATCGTTTGTGCCGCATTGTAGCCGTGCGACAGGGTTTCGCAATATATTTTCGGAGACTCTAATCGAGGAGGTTCGGATGACTCGAACCACTTTTGAAGGCCCGAATTTGGTATCTCTCTGTCGCGTCTCTCTGGTCAGAATCCTTGGCATTCTTTTGCTACTGGTTGTTGGCTTGATTCTTTCGCCCATGGCCAGAAGTGAGCAGGCCAATTCGACTGCTGACATCTCCGGGTCCTGGAGCGGGGCTCTCGGCGCAGGCCAAAACCAGCTGCATCTGATCATCACGTTCTCCAAGCTCGGCAATGGCGAGTATTCGGGACAGGTAAACAGTGTAGATCAGGGCGCTGTTTTGCCTATGAGCTCGGTAAAAGTGGAAGGACAAAAAGTCCACTTTGAAATTACGCAGATTGGCGGCGTGTACGATGGCACTTTGAGCAGCGATCAGAAACAGATAACCGGAACGTGGATCCAGGCGAACGTTCCTCCTCAGCCGCTCAATCTATTTCGGTCCGAAGCGGGCGCAGCCGCGAAAGTGGGCCAATCGCCCGCAAATCCGGGACCTAAGGAAAAACCCATAACTCTTCCACTCGACGTGAGCGTGCCGATTGCCCCGACCGCTTTCAAAGCCGATGGCAAGATGCACCTCGTTTACGAACTGCACATCGTAAACATGAGTCCCTGGGATTGCACACTGACAGGAATTGATGTCCTGGACGCCACGTCTTCCAGCTCGCTCGCGTCTTATTCTGGAGACACACTTGAGGACATGCTCGCACGGCCGGGAATTTCCACTTTACCGAAATCAAGAATAGAACCTGGCACAAACGCTGTCGTTTTTCTATGGTTGACAGTCGACCGCAAAGAAGACGTTCCTGCTGCGCTGCGGCATCGCATTAGCGTGAAATTGGGGGATTACGCCGAGGCTCTGAGTCTTGAAACCGATCCGCTGCCCGTTCGCACCGGTCCAATCGTCATCAGTCCGCCGCTTCGCGGCGATCATTGGCTCGCCGCGAATGGCCCCTCTAACACTTCCGCACATCGCCGTGCGCTGATTCCCATTAATGGCAGCGCCGTCATTTCGCAGCGGTTCGCGATTGATTGGGTCAAGCTGGGTGATGATGGCCAGACTTATCACGGCGACAAGCTCGACAACAAAAACTACTATGCCTTTGGCTCCGAAGCGCTGGCAGTTGCTGACGGGATTGTTACCGAAGTGAAAGACGGTATTCCTCTGAATGTTCCCGGCTTGAACTCGCGCACCGTGCCCATCAATCTGGAAACGATCGCAGGTAATCACGTGATCCTCGATATCGGAAATGGAAACTATGCGATGTACGCGCACCTGCAGCCCGGATCGATTCGAGTGAAAGAGGGCGACCGGGTGCGCCGTGGGCAAGTGCTCGGTCTGGTGGGCAACACCGGAAATTCCACGGAGCCTCATCTTCATTTTCAGATATCGAATGCGAGTTCACCCCTTGGCTCGGAAGGATTGCCTTATCTACTTCCGTTATTTGAAGTGGAGGGAAAAGGCTGGCAGTGGAAGCCGTCGGACGCGAAAAGCGCGACTGAAAGGCACGTGATGGAAATTCCGACTGAGGATGAGGTCGTCAGCTTTCCATCGTTTCATTGATCTATAACGATGCCAATTCGCGCGAAGCCCGGGGAAGCGTGAAGTAAAACGTAGCACCCTTCTCCACGGCGCCTTCGGCCCACACTTTTCCGCCATGGCGCAGCACAATGCGCTGCACCGTTGCCAGTCCAATTCCTGTGCCTGGAAACTCGGCGGCGCCGTGCAGCCGCTGAAATGCGCCAAACAAACGGCTAGAATATTCAGCATCAAAGCCTGCGCCATCGTCCCTGATGAAATAAGCCATGGCGCCGTTGTACTGCTCCTGTCCAAACTCGATCTTCGCCAGTGCGTGCTTTGAAGTGTACTTCCAGGCATTCCCCAGCAGATTGTCCAGGACGATTTGCAGCAGGCGCGTATCTCCGAACGCCTGCATACCATCTTTGATTGACCATTCGACTTGCCGTTGCTCGTTTCTTTTCATGTATTCAGAGGCGATCGAAACAGCCATCGCCGAGAGGTCTACCGGCTCGTGCTTCATTTCGGCACGCGTGACCCGGGATAGATTCAACAGGTCATCAATCAGAACGCCCATCTTCTGAGTGGCCGTCCGAATTCTCTGAAGGTGACCCTTGGCCGCAGGATCCAGTTTGTCCTCATAGTCGTCTGCGAGTGCCTGACTGAATCCATCAATGCTACGCAGCGGAGAGCGCAGATCGTGCGAAACTGAGTACGAAAACGATTCAAGCTCTTTGTTTGCAGCCGAAAGTTCAGCGGTGCGCTGCTCGACGCGTCTTTCCAGCTCGTTGTGCGCAGCTCGAAGGTTGCTGTCCCGCTCCTCAATTTGCTTCAGCATCTCGTTGAAAGTTTCCACAAGCACTGCCAGCTCAGCTTCTTCCTTTCCGCGCCGGGCCCGCACCGAATAGTTCTTTTCGCGTGAAACTGTTCGGGCAACATGCGCCAGGTGCACAACGGGTTCAGCAATCGATCGGCGCGCGATGTTGGAGAGAAAAAGCGCAACAGTCAGAGAAAGTATGAGCATCGCCAAGGCAATTGCAACATAGCGCTTGACCCGTGCATAAAGCATCCGTTCGTCGGATTGAATGAAAACAAAGCCCTCACGCCGGCCCTGAAAGAGAATCGTGTGGACGAGCATCACATCTCCGTTTTCTATCCAGGAGTGCTCCTCTTCTCCCACGATTTGTGCTCGGGGGGGGATTCGTGCGCTGGCGTCCCGCTTGTACATTGCGAAGGCCTGCCCCTGCGCGTCGTAAATGCAAGCTGAGACAATGTTCGGCGCGAGCCCAAAAGCTGAGAGTGTTCTTTGTGCGGCGGCTGGATCATCGAAAGTCAATGCAGAGACACTGTTGGACCCAGCAATCTGGGCTTGGATCGAAAGATTACGCACGACCGAAGTTTGAAATGATGTGAGGTCATATGTGACGAACCCGCTGCACGCCAACAACAACACTGTCGCGCTAACGAACATACTCATGCGCGTCAGCTTTCCGGCGATTGAAACGGAGTGTCTGCTGAACACCTTTAATCTCCGGATGGCGCGCTTCGTCTGACTGTAAGCGCTACTTTCAATAGGTCAGAGCTCACCGTCAATCCAGCATCCATTGCGCTCGCCAGATTCACGTCGAAGCGGACTTTGTCATCCTTCAGGACAAACTCAATCATTCCGCCACGTTCACTGAACCGCGGAATGTCGCTGACCGTCAGCACACTGGCCTTATTCATTGCCGTAAGAATCTCCTTGAGACGATCTTCTTCTGAGTCGCTAATAAACAAGATTCGGCAGGTGAGCGCATCCTGCAGGTTCGAAACGCGCCGGGCAGTCAGGTTCTGACCTGCCCGCACTTCTCCCGCCAATGCGGCGTCTAAAGCCGGACCGAAAGGGTCTTTTCCGAGGACGCAAATGGCAAAGGCATCCTTTCTGTCATTGCCTGGCTGGGATGGCCACTCGACGAAACGGCTGAAATTGTAAAGGTAAGCGGCTTTTACTTGGTACTCGCTTGGCGGGGATGCTTGCACAAAGACCTTAGCCGGACACAGAGAAAGCACCACAACTATAACTGGAATCAGCCACAGCTCGTAGCGAGGATGGCAACAGTTCGATATGTATGTTGTGAACTTCACCCAAACATCCCGTTAGTGCTTCCAGGTGAACTGAGCATATATCACCCGTTTGATCCCCACGTTCGGCGCTCCGTTTACGCCGAGACCGTATTCCACTTGATAGGGTCGGAACAAATTGTCGCCGGTCACCGACAGCTCGAATTGTTCCGCAAAGTGCCAGCCCACGTGCACGTCCATAGTGGAATACTGCTGCACAACTTGCGCTGGCAGTGCGCTAACGTAACGGTATGTTGGGTCAATCTCGAATCCCTTTGGCAGGTCGAAGAGCGACTGGATAACTGCCTCATGGCGAGGGCTTGAACCTACGT
The DNA here is from genome assembly GCA_030043155.1 of Candidatus Acidiferrales bacterium. The sequence continues at coordinate 17,459 of JASHYE010000152.1, forward strand.
CGCTCGAAGCTGTGGTCGCGTCTGTTATTCCCGGCTTGTCCTTCAGGTGCATTTGCAGATACGAGTAGGATCCCTTCAACTCCCACCAGCTTGTCGGTTTCCAATTTGGGTTGACCTCAACGCCATCGGTGTTGCCCTCGAGTCCATTGGCCCAGGGCACGGAAACGAGGACATAGGTGTAGGAAGGCGGAGGAGACTGCGCGAATCCAAGAGACACAGCACCAAGGCTTTGTAAGTCATTATAGTTATTAAAGAAACTGGCGATGTCGACAAATAGATGAGCATTGACCTGCGTCCGATAACCGCCCTCGTACCCTAGCAGTTGTTCCGGTTTGAAAGTCGGGTCTCCTTGAATTTCCAGGAAAACCGGAAACGGCGGAGCCGCAGAGACGAAGCCTGTTAACGCGAGGTCCTGATCTAGGCGCGAGGGTGTTCGCACTGCTCGAGTCACGGCTGCCCAAAAGGACTGATGGTCGCTCGGTGTCCATAGAACTCTGCCGCTCGGCTCAAAATCCAAGCCGCTGAAGTTATTGTGCTGGATCTTGGTTCCGACTGTCAGCGAAACTCTATTCGCGAGAACAGGAATTTCATCCTGAATAAATCCGCTATAAACGCTGTCGGTCTGCTGATGAGGAAGAAAATTTACAGTTGCTTGGGTCTGTATGAAATTACTCGGGCTGAGTGTCATGCCCAAGCCCCAAATGAAATCTTCGTTCTTGGGAAGAATCAGGTGATGTATGAAATCCAAATCGAATGTATCGCGCGTCTCTCCGAATTGTGCGTCTTGGCGGTTCGTCCGATCAAAATAGGCTCTCAATTGAACATCAGAGCCATTGTTCAGCTGGCGCTTCCAGTGTGCCAGCAAATTGCCGCCGGACACAAAGCTTGTATTGTCGACGTTTGCTTGCGAGGGGGGTGAAAAGAAAGCTATGTTTGTCTCACCTCCATTTTCTCCGCTATAAAGGTCTCCTTGCACGGTAAGGCTATCTCCGTCGTCCGGCTTCCAATCCGAACGGAATCCGGCTTGTCCCATTCGCCATTCGTCAAAAGGGTCGCCATTCGTGTGGAACTCCTGGCTGCGGACAAAGCCCATCTCGTACACACGATAGTCCAGATTCTTTCCGAGCGTTCCCCCAAACCGGAGCGCGCCGGTCCCTTGGTCGACGTTTCCTCCCCCTACGGTTGCAAGCGTCCCATGGGTATCCGTAGCGCTTTTTGTGATGATATTGATTACTCCGTTCACCGCGTTCGATCCCCAAATCGTTCCGCCCGGCCCCCGAATCACTTCGATTCGATCCACATCTCGCAGCATCACGTTCTGCACATCCCAATACACTCCTTCAAAGAGTGGTGTATAGACGCTCCTTCCGTCGATCAGTACCAGGACGGATCTTGAGAAGGCCCCTCCAAAGCCGCGTATGCCAACCGCCCAGCTATCGGAATCGATTCGTGCGACCTCAACGCCGGGGACGAGTCGCAGCGCTTCGGGAATAGTCGTGGCGCCCGAGCGTCGGATGTCTTCCTGTGTGAGCACATAGATAGCTGCAGGAGTTCGCATCAGCCTTTCGGGTTCCTTTGAGACGGTCGTGACTTCCACGTTGCCCAGCTGAGCCAGGCTCATATCGTTCAAGCTCTCAGCAGGGTTTTGGCTTGTCGACGCGCTTTGACCGTGTGCAGAGTCCACCGCTCCATTCAGTGATACTAAGAGAATGAGAATGCAGACTGCTCTTTGGCTTCGCTTGACCAGGTTTCTGGCACAGCTCGAGCAAGCGAAAACGGATCGGTTCTCCATGGGATTTCCATTCGGTTTGCGGTGGAGGGGAACTGCGGCCGCAATGCCGTTCAATACGCGGCTAGCTTACTACGTGGAAAGTTTGTGACCTTTCTGCTTGCGCTCAAGATGCTCAAAACCTAAACACGCACGGGGTTTAGGCATAAATGGCCCAGCAATTCACCGCCGGTCAGCAGCCAGGTGCCGAACGTCGCGACCTACCACCATGTAGATGACATCTTCGGCGATGTTCGTGGCATGGTCTCCAATGCGCTCAAGGTTCTTAGTGATGAGGATGAGCTCGAATGCAGGAAAAACCACTGCGGAATTTTCCATCATGTAGGTCAGAAGTTCGCGGAAAATCTGATCACGGAGATGATCAACTTCATCATCCCGAGTCAAAACAGATTTGGCCAGTTCGGCATCACCTCGGACGAGCGAGTTCAAGCTATCGCGTACCATTCCTTCCGCCAACTCGCTCATTCGCGGCAAATCAACGTAGGGCTTGACCTGCGGATGGCGAAGAATCCGAAGCGAGGATTGCGCAATGTTCACGGCTTGATCGCCGATGCGTTCGAGGTCGCTGTTGATTCGGGATGCGGAAAAAATGAACCGCAAGTCGACAGCCATTGGGGCCTGAAGAGCCACGAGCTGCATGGCACGATCATCAATTTCGATCTGGAGCTCGTTTATTCCGGCCTCCTCCGCCAGGACGCGATTCGCCAACGCCTCGCTTTTCTGAAAAACAGACTGTACTGCTTGGTGCACGGCGTGTTCCGCGAGGCCAGCCATCTGCAGCAGCCGTTCTTTCAGTTGCTCCAAGTCGTGTTCGAAATGCCTCTCCATACAACTCCTCTAATGTTCGTCTTCAAAGCCCGATCCACGGATCATCCAAACCGTCCGGTAATATACGCCTCCGTTCGTGGATCGGATGGCGTCGTAAAGAGTTTCCTCGTGGGCTGATACTCGATGAGTTGGCCCTCGAGAAGAAAAGCGGTGAAATCGCTGCTCCGCGCTGCTTGCTGCATGTTATGAGTCACGATCACGATCGTACAAGACGACTTCAGCTGGAAAAGAAGCTCCTCGATTTTCGCTGTCGTTATGGGGTCCAAAGCGGAACACGGCTCATCGAGCAAAAGAACCTCAGGGCTAACCGCGAGTGCGCGAGCTATGCAGAGTCGCTGTTGCTGGCCTCCGGAAAGCGCATAAGCCGATTTGTGAAGTTGATCTTTTACTTCATCCCACAAAGCGGCGCGGCGCAGACTATGTTCAACGGAGTCAGCAAGGCGACCTTGAAAACCGTTAATTCTCAGCCCGTAGGCTACGTTATCGAAAATCGACTTTGGAAATGGATTCGGGCGCTGAAATACCATTCCGACCCGGCGGCGCAGTTTCACCACGTCCATTCCCAAAACGTTTTCGCCATCGAGCGCAATGTCGCCATCGAGCCTTGAATGACGAACAGTTTCGTTCATCCGGTTCAGACTTCTCAGGAACGTAGACTTTCCGCAACCGGAAGGTCCGATCAGAGCCGTGACAACATTTGAACGAATATCCAAACTGATGCCGTGGAGAACTTCCTTCGATCCGTAGAAGACTTTTAGATTCGAAACTTTGAACCGAAGAGACCCCTCAGCTGACTCCGGCCTTTCCGGCGGTTTTGATAACGCCGGAGGCAGATCGATTTGCTTGTCTGGCTTCCTGTTCACGTTGTCCGTTTCCAGGCTCCTCACAGGGCTCACGCTGGCCATCGCTTTCTACCTCGCTGCTGAGGTCTTGCGCGCGAGAACCAAGCGCGTACCAATGTTAACGAGCAACACGAGCATCAACAATATCAGTCCCGCGGCCCAAGCCTGCCTGTGCCAAATCTCATAGGGGCCGGTCGCGTATGTATAAATGACCATCGGCAATGAAGCGATGGGCTGGCTCCATCCCTGGCTCCAAAATTGGTTCCCAAACGCAGTGAAGAGCAATGGAGCAGTTTCACCTGCAACCCGCGCTAGAGCGAGCATGATACCGGTGATAATTCCCGACGCGGCCGCAGGGACAATTACCGTTAGGATGGTTTTCCATTTACTCGCACCAAGAGCGAACGCACCCTCACGCAGAGTGTTGGGCACAGCGCGAAGGAACTGTTCGGTGCTGCGAACGGTGATCGGGATGGTCATTACTCCGAGAGCAAAGCCGCCCGCCAGCGTTGAAAAATGACGCATTGGAACAACGACCACGCTGTAAGCAAAGATTCCGATAATGATGGACGGAACGCCATTGAGAAGATCGGTGGTGTAACGCACAAGGAAGTTCATGACCTTGCCGCTGAATTCGGCCAGATAGACCCCTGCTAAAACGCCGACGGGCACACCGATGAGCATGGCCAGTAACAGCAGTTTTCCGCTTCCTACGATGGCGTTCGCAACGCCGCCGCCGGATTCTCCGACCGGAGCGGGCAATTTGGTTAGAAAATTCCAGCTCAGGTCCTTGCCTCCGTTATAAACCAGATAGCCGAGAATGAAGAATAGAGTAGAAACAGCTATGAGCGTGCACGCGCCCGTCAAGCTAAGCATAAAAACATTTAAGCTCTTGCGCCAAATCGTGCGGATGCTCATGCTGCGCTGGCGCCTCCACGCTGTTCGGTTGCGATAATCAACAGTCGCGCGACTCCATTGAGGACAAAAGTGACGAGAAATAGCACGAGTCCCAGCTCGATCAACGACTGGAGATAAATCTTGGCAGTCGCTTCTGTGAATTCATTGGCGATTACCGCGGCAATGGTGTAGCCCGGAGCGAGAAGTGATGCACTGATATGAGGATCATTGCCGATCACCATTGTTACAGCCATCGTTTCGCCGAGTGCGCGAGCCATCGCAAGGAAAATTGAGCCAATGATGCCGGTACGAGCAAAAGGAACGACGACGCGGATGGTCGATTCCCAGCGAGTGGCTCCGAGCCCAAGCGCTGCTTCGCGCTGATCCACCGGTACAGCCATCAATACTTCGCGTGAGACTGAAATAATGAAGGGAAGAACCATGATCGTGAGAACCAGACTCGCGGTCAACACGCCGAGCCCGTAGCTCGGCCCCTTAAATAACGGCAGAAAGCCCAAAGTAGATTCGAGAAGAGGACCTAGGCCAGTCCGCACGAAGGGAACCACGACAAAAATCCCCAAAACTCCGTAGATCACACTCGGAACGGCCGCAAGCAAATCGATAACGAAAGCAAGCATGTCAGACATGCGAGGAGGAGCCAGTTCTGCAAGAAAAATTGCTGCACCCACGCCCAGTGGAACGGCGATGATCAGCGCAACGATCGTAGTCACGACCGTGCCGTACAGAAATGGCAGGGCGCCAAAGTGATTGAAGACCGGGTCCCAAACGCTTGCGATAAAAAACTTCCAGCCGAACGTTTGACGAGAGAGCGCGGAATTCATCCACAGCTCATATACCAGGACACTGGTTACAAGGATTACGGCAGCGGCGAAAATAAGCGTAATGACGTGGGCAATTTCATCCCCGCCTCGAAGCCGAGCGAGAAAATCGCGGGCCCTGCCACGCTGCGCAAGGTAAGGCTCGCGATCAAACGCAGGATTCGAGGGTACACTCATAGCTTACTGAATTTCAGCGATATGGCGCATTTCGATAGCAACAACGGCGCGGGGCAGCCGGGCATAATCGAGAGCTTCGACCATGCCCTGACCGTCTGTCAGCATCCAGTGGAGGAAAGACTTGACGTTCTGGAGCTTGGTCGGGTCTGAAATTTGAGCGGGAATCAAAAGATACGTGAAGCTGCAAATCGGGTAGCTACCAGCACCGGATGCATCCGTGATCGAAATACGGACGTCGTGTGCCATTTTTACTGCGGCACCGCTGGCCGCTTCGGTCACCGAGGCCAAACTGGCCCTGACGAACTGGCCGGCTGAATTCCGCACCAACCCATAGCCGAGATGGTTTTGGATAGCGTAAATCAGTTCGACATAGCCAATTGCGTTCGGAGTTTGCTCGACAACCCCAGAAACTCCCTCGTTGCCTTTTCCGCCGAGCCCGACAGGCCAATTCACGGAGGTGTTGCTCCCAACGCGGCTCTTCCACTCTGGACTGACCTTCGAAAGATAATCGGTCCAGACGAATGTCGTGCCGCTACCGTCGGACCGATGGACGACCACAATGTCGTTTCCGGGCAAGTTGACTCCGGGATTGGCACCGGCGATTTCCGGATCATTCCACTTGGTTACTTTTCCCAAGTAGATGTCTGCAAGTGCTTGCGGCGTGAACTTGAGCACAGCGCTTACACCCGGAATGTTGTACGTCGGAACGACCGCGCCAAGTACGGTCGGGAACTGGATAATTTTAAAGCCGAACTGGGAGAGCAATTCATCATTCAGGGGCATGTCGGAGGCTCCGAAATCCACTGTGCCAGCCTTGAGTTGCTGAATGCCGCCGCCGGAGCCGATGCTCTGATAATTGATCTCCACATTTGGATGAAGCGTGTGGAAGTCGCTGAACCATTTTGAATAAATAGGATTTGGGAACGTGGCACCAGCAGCATTCATGAGTACGGGACCGCTCGACTGAGCTTTCGCCGCGACGGCGAATAAGGCCAAAAGCAAGAAAATAAGCGAGGCTTTTACGAACTTCATAAGAATCCTCCATCTGCGGTTAGTCAATCTTGGGGTTTCTACGTTACAGATTTCTTACAGCTCAGTGATCACACGATTAAGAATGTGCCGCACTGCGGCCTGAGCCCTGAAAGCCCTGTCTTTCCGGCGCCTGGAAAGAACGCCCATTCTAGGCACCGGTCTGGGTTTTCGTTGACACCCTTATGGGAGGTCATACCGCAAGTCGACATAGGCCATCCCTAGATGCGCGCTTGCCGCGTTTCCCGGCGTTGCCGTAGTTGACCAAGGATTCCGCGATAGATACGAAATCTGCGTGATCAGCTTCAGATCGCCGTAATTGGGATTCTTCCAGAACGTCTGTACTAAGCCTATAGTCGGCTCCTGAATTGTCCGGTTTTGGCTGCTTCCCGAGCCTGGAAAACCGTAGCCGGTGTAAGTCGTTGTGCCACCTGTTCCGGGGGTCGCCTGGAAATCTCGGCCGAAATAGGCTGCTCCGTAATAGGCGTAAAGGAGGCTCTTGTTCATGGTGTATTCAAAACCGCCAATTCCAGATCCGGCATGGATGGGAGAGGGCACAAAATTACCAGCCGCATTGACGTTAACCGCAAAATCCGGACCCAATTGGAAAATATACCGCCCGCCGCCATCGCTCCAGAAGGTGTTGGCAATCAGGTGCAAATTCTTGAACAGCTCGAGATTCGCATTGATTGAACCGCCGCCTGCGGAGGTGCTCACGTTGCCGAGAAGGGGTGTATTCAGACGGAAAACGCGGTAAAGGCCAGCGACTTCGATGTGGAAGTTCTTGCCACCGCCGTTGGGATGCGTGTCAAAGGCGAGCTTTGAAATAATGTCTGGCGCCTTGTTTGGGGTCTTTGAACCGCCGCCATTGCCATTTTCATCGATCTGATTATCGTCCGTACTAGTGAATGTGCTGGGATAGGTAACCAAGCCGCCATTTTGTTGCTCCGGATCTTCGAAGGCAAGACCCCAAGCCACGTTGTCATTTGGATGGATGATGAAGCGGAAGCTCGGAGTGCGGAGCCAAACGAGGCCGACTTGGTAGTTCGTATCCATGTCTTGGGAGTAGAAGATGTCTCCCGGCATCGGAGAAATGCCGACTCGATTGGGGGTCATCATGCTCCATGACTGTCCTGCAAGGACTTCGATCTTTCCTCTGTGGACGTCAACCCAGTACAGGCGCATGCGCATTGTGTCCGAGTGACTTCCAACTTGGAGGTTGGTCGCGGCGTTGCCGAGAAAGTCAGCCTCGACGTAGCCTCTCACCTTCAAATCACCTCCAGGATTGGCGTCTATCTTCATCCCGAGGCGTGAGTTCTGAGCGCTGAAGCGGAGCTCGGTCAGCTGGCCGGCAGGAGAAGAAGCATTGAACGGAATGCCGCCGAAACTGGTGCCGATGCCGCTACCGACGTCAGTAGAACGAAAAACGGTCGTGAAGTCCATGAATCCCAACGGTGAGAACTCGGCGCCTCCGATCTTGAAGTAAAGGGGCGACTGGTCACCCTGGTCTGACTGAGTGTCGGACTTTGAGAATGTCGCCGCTCCCGCAGCAATATCGTCCGTAGAAGACGCTTTAGCGGTTGTGGCCTGAGTTGCAGGCACTGCACTGGCCGATGAGCTTTCGGCCTTCTGCTGTTGGACCGGCGCTTTCTTTGCTTCGTCACTAGCCTTTTTTGAATGAAGCGCGGTCGAAGCGCCGTTTGCGTCATCTGACGCTTTCGAAGCCCCGCTGTCTCCCGTTCCCGCGAATGCCGCCATGCTCGATATCAGCATCACCATCAACAATGTAGCCAGTCTTCTTCTCATTCATTTTCCCCTTGTGGATTTGCAGTTATGTAGTTCTTGTTTCAGGGTACAGGTTTTCCCTTATCGTGAACCGGAAGTATCGGGTGCAACCTTGAATGTAACATTAGAGCTAGATGAATATTCTGTTACGTTGATTCGGGGCTGATTCAAGGGCTCCCGTATGTCCTATTTTTCGTCTTTGCATGAGGTTACGCGTGTCTGAAGGCTAGAGAGTTACAGTGCAAGAGGAACGGAAAAATGGAACCTGGATCCCTTGGCGACTGTGCTGTCGACCCAAATCCGCCCCCCGTGAGCCTCGACGATATGTTTGGCAATGGCGAGTCCGAGGCCTGTTCCCCCCAAGTCGCGCGAACGTGCAGCGTCAACTCGATAGAAACGTTCAAAGATTCTAATTTGGTCGCTTTGGGGGATGCCGATTCCGGTATCCGTGACGGAAACAACGGCGAAGGCATCCTCTCGGCTCACACTGACCTCTACAGTGCCTCCCTCCGGCGTATATTGAACAGCGTTATCGAGTAAATTACGGAGAACCTCTCGCAGAAGTCTGGCGTTGCCTCGCACTGGCGGAATGCCGTTCTGTGGGCTGATTGATGTTAGAGAAAGGCCTTTCTGGGTTGCCGCTCCTTCCACCGATTCGACGGTTGAGAGGATTAAGCCGCGAATGTCCAATACTTGCGACTCCATATTTAGCTTTCCCGCCTCGATTTGGGAAAGCTTCAAGAGATCATCGGTCAGTCGCGACAACCGGCTCGCATGGCTCCGAATCACTTCGATGAAATGCCGATTGTTCCGCTCGTCCTCAAGGCCGCCCGTAAGAAGTGTTTCCGCAAAACCCTGAATCGCCGTCAGTGGGGTACGTAGCTCGTGTGACACGTTAGCGACGAAATCTTTTCGAACCTGCTCCATTCGCCGCATTTCTGTGATTTCATGAAGAACAATGACAGCGCCAAAAGTGCCGGCGCTCTGGCTTGATTTGGCGTGAGCGCCGTCCTCCTGAGGTCCTGAAACCGGAGTCACAGTAACCGAGAAAGTCCGCGGCTGAGCGGTGCCCAGCGAAATCTCGCCGGTCCCTTCTTGCCCTGCAAGAGCCTTCCGAATCAATTCGAGAACATCCGGTCGCCGGATCACTGCGATCGCAGGCTCCGCTCCGTCGTTGATGCGCTGAATATTCCACGTTCTGGCAAAGGCTTCGTTGCAAAACGTGACCTTTTCACGCGCATCGATAACGGCGATGCCCTCCACCATGCTGCGAAGGATTGCTGCGGATCGATTGCGCTCTTCCGAGAGCGAATGGATCGTTGTGCTCAACCTCGAAGCTGTGTCATTCAGCGTTCGGGCCAGATCCCCCAGCTCATCGGTGGATGAATCTTGGAGCTGCGCGTTGAAATTGCCTTCGGCTACTCCCTGCGAGAATTCTTGGAGCCGTTCGACCCGGCCCGCGAAACGTTGGGAAAAAGCGAACGAAATTCCGATCGCAACTAACAGAATAATAAGCGAGACTCCCCAAAGCTCACGCCGGACTCGAGCAAGTGCACTGTTAATCTGAGCGAGAGGGGTTGCAAACCGAATGATTACCGGTGGCCCGGCGGATTGATCAAATCGCATTGCCCAATAGACGAGGTCTCGGTTCAAAGTATGGCTATGGCGTACCGATTCGCCTTCGCCCGAAGCCATCGCTTGCCGGAATTCGGGACGATTCGAGTGGTTCTCCATGGTTTCGACATCATGCGCCGAATCCGCAAGAACGCGGCCGTCAGATGCGATGATCGTCACACGCACTCCGCTATGCGACATCCATGAAGCCCAGGACGCCAGTGCAGACTTATCGTCGAAGCGAGGTGGGTGACCTTTCGTCAGTTGCGCCAAAGAATTTAGCTGCTCGTCGGCGGCATGAATGTACCGCTCACGAAGGATTCGTCCAGCATAAATGTCAAGGGCAAGGAGGACGGCGAGAAGAAGGACAAAATAGGTCAGGCCCAGTTTCCAGAAGATACTGCTGCGAGCCAATCTCAATTTTGCCGGATTGCCTTCATTTCGAAAATGTAACCAGCACCACGAACAGTTTTCAGGTATTCTGGCTTTTCAGGGTCTTTTTCCACTTTTTCTCGGAGCCGGCGTACGTAAACATCCACGCTGCGTGGCGTGACGAAGCGATCGCTGCCCCAAACTGCATCCAGCAACTGGTCCCGCGAAAACACACGATTCGGTCGAGATGCCAGGTAATAAAGCAATCGAAATTCCAGGGTGCTAAGCGGGACTGCTTTACCATCGCTTTCTGCTCGATAGGAGAGAGGATCGATCCGCAGCGAGCCCGCCTCAAGCGTTTTTGCTTCATCGGTAGCCGGCTGAAGGCGCCGAAGAAGAGCCTTTATACGCGCAACAAGCTCTCGCGGACTGAAGGGTTTTGTGACGTAATCGTCGGCGCCGAGCTCGAGACCGACCACTCGGTCCGCCTCTTCGCCGCGAGCGGTTAACATCAGAATGGGGAGCCGATTCAGCCTTTCGTCGCGGCGAATCTCTTTGCAGATTTCCAGCCCGGAGACTTTGGGAAGCATAAGATCCAAGATGAGCAAATCAGGCGGCGATTTCCTAATTAACGCTAATCCACCAGGGCCGTCGCCGCATGCGACTACCTGAAAACTCTCCTTTTCCAGATTGTAACGGACCAGCTCGACGATGTCTTTATCATCCTCGATGACGAGGATACGCGATGGGGGATTCACATTGAAAGCATAACGGAGCTGATGTTTTCCAGCAACAATGGCGAGGAATTGTTAAAGGATTTTTACAAATACCGCTTTTGCTTAGGATAATCAGCACTTAGTCATATTTCTCAAAACGTATCTGCTTTCGGTCTAAGCTAAACTCTTCTTTGAGAATGAACCTGACTTCGTCGACCATCGCTTTCAATCCGCAAATATAAGTTTTGAAATCCCTGCGGCCTGCGAATGTCTTTCGTAAATGGGTCTGAACGTACCCTGTTTCCCCCCGCCAATCCGCAGGAGGGCGACTCAGCGTCGGAATAAAATGAAAACGGGAATGTCGCTCGGCCAAAGCCTCAATCTCACTTCGATAAAGGATGGTTTCAGGGTGGCGTACTCCAAAGAGCAGCCAGACATCGTGATTGAGTTGCTCGCCATTATTGAGGAGCGCGTTAAGCATGCCACGAATAGGAGCAATCCCGGTACCAGTTGCGATAAATACAAGCTCTTGTTCAACGGGCGAGGAAACCACAAACGAACCATGCGGGCCGTTCAAGTCTACTATTGCACCTGGTTTCATGTCGCATAAGAAGTTAGAAACGTACCCGTTTTCCACTCGATTGAGGCAAAGATCGAAGTTTTTTCCGTCGCTCGGTGCGGAAGCAATTGAATACGGGCGCGCTTCCCGTCCGCTGTCGTGCGGCACGTCTAAAGATACAAACTGACCTGCATAGAATTCCAGAACACCGCCGTCGGTAATCTCCCATTCAAAATGCTTGGTAGACGGCGTCAGTTCAATGGCGCGCCTCAATGTGGCGCGGAATTCCCTCGGCGGGATGAATGGTCGCGTTGGCATATTTGAGCGTTGTTTTTCCGCTCGCATCCATGTTATCGCAACTGGACTTAAACTCCCCAGGAGAGCTTGGCCAATTACAAGCACAGCGCTTCTCAGTGCTGGAAACCCTGTGCTACCATGCTGAGTTTGACGAGAACCTTCTACAGCATTCAGCAGGAATCCCGACATCGAAGGCGAATAGGGCTATGAAGGCGTTGCGAAAAATGCGCCCTGCGCAGGGAGCGCAGCTTGAGTCAGTTCCGATCCCGGCTTTTGGCCCGTCCGACGTTTTAGTGCGTGTACGTGCTGCTTCGATCTGCGGGACGGACCTGCATATTTATCATTGGGATCAGTGGTCGGCTTCACGGATCCGCCCACCGATGACCTTCGGTCATGAATTTTGCGGGACCATTGAAAAAATAGGCTCGGAAGTCGAAGCGCTGAAGCCGGGTGATTTTGTCAGCGCTGAAATGCACGTGAACTGCGGCCACTGCCGTGTTTGCCACGCTGGCCAGCCTCATCTCTGTCGCAACGTCAAAATTATCGGCATCGATGCGGACGGTTGTTTTGCCGAGTTCGTGCGGATCCCTGCGCGCAACATCTGGAAGATTGAACCCGGAATTCCTGAGCACTATGCCGCAATACTCGATCCACTCGGGAATGCAGTTCATACCGTGCTCGCCGGAGAAATCGCCGGCCAGACAGTTGCGATCATCGGCTGCGGGCCTATCGGATTAATGTCTATCGCGGTGGCGCGCGCGTGCGGCTGTTCAACAATTTTCGCCACAGAAATGAACGCTCATCGTCGAGACTTAGCCAAACAAATGGGGGCGGATGAGGTGCTCGATCCACGCTCGTGTGATCCAGTTGCGCGAGTGCTCGAGGCCACTCATCAGGATGGGGTGGACGTAATACTGGAAATGAGCGGGAATCCTGCCGGCATTCGTCAGGGTTTTCAAATGCTGCGTCAGGGAGGCCGAGCTTCTCTATTGGGCATTCCGAGTGAGGCTGTCACGCTCGATTTATTGGGGAACGTGATCTTCAAGGGTGCGACCGTGCAAGGTATTTATGGGCGGAAAATGTTTCAGACATGGGAGCAAATGAGCTCCCTACTCAAGAGCGGTCGTCTGAATCTGGAGCCGCTCTTCAATGAACGGCTGCCGTTGGATCGTTTTGCGGAGGCATTCAACCTTCTGGAAACCGGCCAAGCGGGGAAGATCCTTTTCTATCCAAATGGCGACGCGACCTAGAAAGCTGCTTATTGCCGCGATCATTCGTCTATAGAAACCTGTTCGCGCGCCTATTTTTCGTATATTACGCCACCCCAAAGGCTGTCCTATAATGCTGACGGACTATTATAAGGATCGGATTTGGAGGAAATATGGCAACACCGTCGCCCATCTCTACACGGCCTCAGCTGCA
>JASHYE010000153.1 GCA_030043155.1 Candidatus Acidiferrales bacterium
GTTGCGAAAATACCTGCTACTCCGATCAGGTCTGTCAATTTCGGATCTCTGACATACTGTCCGGTCGGAATATTCAGTACGCACTGATGGTAATCGCTTAACTTCACAAAAACCTTGGCTCCGTAATTGGTATCTTTTCCGTAGGGCATGCCTCGATCAGGTCGGTGTTGTACCTGCTCTTTGATGTATCGGTCCTCAGGAATGAACACGGATTGGAGGGGAGCATGAGGCCCGATCAACTGGAGATGATCGGCAAATGCACCTGTTTTCTCTTGACCAAGAATGTGGACTGGGCATTTTCTTTCTCGTGCGAACGATAGGAACTTTCGGATCGGTATGACTAGTTTTGAATACTGAGCGCGTATTGAAAGCGGGCCGTCCTTGACGAAGAGACAATTCTTGAGAATCTCCTGGTTGCTGGACCAGAAATAACGAACACCCGTGAACAGTAGCAGCGTTTCATGAATGGACATATAGGCAGTAGCCACTGTGTCTGGTGCAGCGTCCGGGGCCATCTCTTGATGGAACCCAAGCATATCGGTGAGAAAGACATCGCCCCCACACTCCGGACATTGGCCGGTATCCGCATCGTAAGGAAGCGCCACGACCATTCTTTCGCAATGGGGGCACTCAAATACAGTAGACGGTGGCGATTCTCCGGTCCATTTTTCATATGCCAGCCATTTCAGTGTTTCAAAAGGTTGCGCGTCAAGCGAAGCATCTCGCGTAGATTCGAAGATTATTTGTCGGATCGCATCGTAAGCAGAGATGCCAGGGATACCTACGTGACGTAGTGGGAGAGCAGTTGCGTGGTACAGGGCTGATCTTGCCAGGATATCGCGAAGGACAAAAGGATGGGGTGACTCCTCATCAACCAGAGAAAGCGCGTGTCGGTCAAGACGCAATAGGGAGGTCTTGATGAACGCGATAGCCTTGTGCGGCTTCGTTTCCGATTCGATGACCTGCAGCGAGCCGTCGACGCCGAAGACAAGAGGCAGCACGTCTCCGCCCTTTGGTATCGGAATCCAGCCATAACCCTGTGTCTCGGGGACAGCGGTCGGCTTTTCGAAAGATGCGCAGAGCTTGTTTACGAGCTCGCTCTTTAGAACATCGAGGTGGCCTAAGCGGCTAGCCCTCTCACCAGAAAGACGTTTTCCAGCCTGATAGGGCATATTACTTACCTTTCGAAGCCGACTCCGCTGGCACAAACTTTCTCGCTTGCGCTGAGACTACAAATCGGTGGGAACGCGTCAGAAGCCGTACGTATCCGACCGTTTTTGCTTGGAGGATGTCATCCTTGAGTCTTTCGTAGGCGACATTCACTTTCGCCAAAGCGTTCACTTCGTCCTGGGAAGACAAGTGCGCAATGAAGAAGTTCTCCGTCTGGGCGAGCAAGTCCTTGCTGATGGTAGTAACTGATTGAGTGGAATAAACCATCCCTATATGGTACTTGGCACCCTCTTTTGCCAGCTTGCGGTAAATGTCGACTTCTCGCTCGTCAACTGTCGGGAAGAGATTGTGCGCTTCTTCGAAGTACAGCTGAACGTAATGGTTTCCGAGGGCATTGCTGGAGAATTTTTCAACCTGGTGATAAAAAATCGATTTGGACAGGTATACTGAAAAATACTCAAGAACCTCGGGCGGTGCGTTTCCCAGGTCCAGTACTACAGTATCTCCTTTGTCGAGCAGTGCCAGGATCTCGGTTACAAAATCCCCGGCTTTTGGATCGTGGTATTTTCGGAAGCCCTGAATAATTCCCGGGCCTGCGCTAACTGCGGACGCTGGCTTGAGAAAGCCTAGGATCGCAGCGTCGTCAGCGTCGAAGAGATCCTTCTTTGAGGATGACTGCAGTTTGGATTTTCTGTCCGCCTCAGCAGCTTTTTCAAATTCCGTTGCGATTGCATCCAAACTATTCACTTCCGGACATTTTTCGACGTCCTCGACGTTGTAGATTGTCTTGCGAGTATTTTCGCTGAGGCCAGGATCCAGCTTCATTAAAGCTTTAAGCTTCACTAAATCTGCGGGGTACCCTGCACGATGAAGCACCGCCCAGTACATCAGAATCTTCCGTCGGGCTCGAAGCTCCTCCCCCGGTGCCATCTCCCTTAGGCTATCGATCGATGGAACGTCGACAGAAAGAAACTGAGTTACATAAATCGAGGAATCCTTACCCACTTCGCGTAGAAGCGTTGCAATGATATTGTGTGAACTGTCTGGATGCTGGTAGAAATCAAGCCTTAGCGGGCGCGAAGGCGTTTTTTCCTTTTTAGTTAGGGCATAAACCGTGCACCGGTCGGGATAACCGCTGGCCAGTGAGCGGCTCTCGTCCTGTGGATTATCATTTGCATACTCTCCGTTAATATCGAAAATCAATTGTCCGACATTGCGAGTTTCATCAGTGGTTTCGATCAGACTCTGCGCTACGAGTTTGACAATGTTGCTCTTCCCGAGTCGTGTCTTACCGAACATAGCGGTCCTGGCGCCCATAAAATCGCTCGTAGAGACCGTAACTCCAACATCGGGCAGCGGTTTCTCAGGAAGCGGAAGTCGGCACTCGGTAAGGCGCAAGCTGCCTATGTTGAATCTGTTTTCTATAGGCACCAGCGCATTTGTGATTAGCTTCAGCAGTGGTTCGTCTGGAGCATACACCCGATATTTGTGGGCACTCACGAAGTTGTTGACATCGCCGGAAAACTCCACTGCATCTACTCGGTCGGGGTGGGGATAAAACATGCCCAACACTCCTGTCTTAAGAGCGCCCCATTGCAGTTCGCTCTGTGTGAACACGTCTAGCTCAGGCATGGACTTCTTCTGCAGCTCGAAGTAGGTTTCCTGCACCTCTTTTGATAGAGGCGTCGGCGCGGCTTCCAATACCCTCAGGAGGGTGAAGTGCGGTGGCAGCGAATCCAAAGTTGAGGGCACCATAATTAGGAGCGAATTTCGCGGCACCCCGCCCACGGCAATCTTGAATGGATCGGAGGTTATGATTGTTACCGTGTCATAGCTGATGTCTAAGGCGTAGCCGACAAAGCGCATCGCTTGGTATTTTTGCGCAGTTTCGTTTGCTTTTTCCTGCTCGAGGAATATATCAAGGGCCCTGAGCGGGTGATTCTGCATTGATGCCTGTTTGAAAAATTCTTTCATGCGTTCGGCCTCCAATTCCTGATGAGGACTTCTCCAGAACGTCGCGCCAGCTGGCCGATCTTTCCGCCAACGCATTTCGGTATTTGTTCAATCGAGTGTCTTGCGAAGAGCGCGAGAATATCAGGATGGGAGGATGTCGTCAGAGCCCATGGCACGCCCCGCTTGGAAGCACGCCGAAGGGTAGCTGCCAGTCGCTTGTGCTCCAGAAATGAGAACTTGCCGAACCTGTAGTGATCGTGAATCATTTCTCTGGCTCCCGGGCGATATGGCGGATCAACAAATACGAAATCGCCACAACTGGATTGGTCGATCGTGTCCTCGAAGTCTGCCTGATGAACTACCGCTCTTCGAAGGCGTTTCGAGACCTGGATTAAGTCTCGCTGATGTATAACCCAGCGCCGATCTTGGCCGCCGTAGCCGATGTTGAAGTGGCCCTGAGCGTTGTGCCTCCACATGCCTTTAAAGCATGTCCTATTGAGGTATAAGGTCCTGGCGGATCGCGTCGGGGCGTCAAGCTCTGCGGAAGCCCACGACCGTATCTTGTAGTACGCTCGCTTATTTGAAGGAAATCCTCGAAACCGACGCCATACTGCTTCGGGATCACGGCGTATCCCACGATATAGATCAATCAGTTCTGGATTTATGTCAGCCAGTAGCGCTGCTTGTGGGTTCGCTGCGAAAAAGAACGAGCCGCTCCCGACGAAGGGTTCAACAAGTCTCCGGCCAGCAGTTTTCGTGCTTGTAAGCTGCTCGACTAGAAAACCTGCGATTCGGCTCTTCCCGCCTGGGTAGCGCAGGAATGAGAGTCTGTTTTCGGCCGGT
Source organism: Candidatus Acidiferrales bacterium (assembly GCA_030043155.1). The sequence goes on from JASHYE010000153.1 coordinate 3,967, forward strand.
GTCATCGCCGGGATTATATAGAAAAATCTAAGATGCGCGAGAAGTAATTGGTAATGAGCTCAGGGCCTGGCACTTGCCTTACCGCCCGAAACAAAAAGCCCGGCTCGATGAGAATCGAACCGGGCTTCGTTTGTCTGTAAGCTCGATGAAATCGGAAGGCCCTTCGGCAAGACGCCTCAGGGTGAAATTCGCGCAGCGAATTTCAAAACATCCCAGAACCCGTTAGGAATAAGAAACCGAGTTACCTGATTTTCGTGAGGTGTCACGAGAACCAAGTTTGTCCCGGTGTTTTGCATCGGGACTGGGCAGCGTTGGCCTGCTGTACAAAACAGGATTATCTGCCGTTTTCTTTAGAAAGGAGGTGATCCAGCCGCAGGTTCTCCTACGGCTACCTTGTTACGACTTCACCCCAATCATGAGCCATACCTTGAGCGCCTGCCTCCTTGCGGTTAGCTTGGCGATTTCTAGTACAGCCCACTTTCGTGATGTGACGGGCGGTGTGTACAAGGCCCGGGAACGTAT
>JASHYE010000154.1 GCA_030043155.1 Candidatus Acidiferrales bacterium
CCGCAGTCAGCTTGTCCTTGTAGGCCGGCATCGTCTTGCCCACACCATTGGCGATAAGGTCATTCAACTCCGCGTCTGATTTCTTCTGCACTTCGTCTGACCGCAGGTCTTTCGCGCCTAACTTTTTGCCCATCACGCTACTGCCGCTTCCATCCGGTGCGTGGCACACGGCGCACTTGGTCTTGTAAAGATTCGCCGAATCATCGGCCCGCGTCGAAATGGACATCGCAAATATGAGTGCCCCTACCAAAACCAATACTCGGCTCACTCGATCCAATAAACAGTTCATCCTTCTTGCCTCCTAACCCCAAGAAAACCGTCGCTTGATCTTGCGGGCGTCTCCGGTCATTAAACTAGAATGAATATCGTGCCGAAAACGTGATGTTGCTCCCGTTGAAGTTCTGCAACGGTATCGCCGCCAGTCCAAACGGGTTGGTGTCTCCCGTCTCGTTGAAACCGTAATAATTCCAGCCGATCTTGTAGCTAAAACCTTTGTACATATCAATGACGATCGAACCGTAGGGCATCTGGTAGTTGTAGTCCAGTGTGCCGGAAGGCGTGAGCGGATTGAGGAAAATAGTATTGCCTCGTACGAAGCTGCCGCCATAGCCGAGGCTCGCCGTGACACGCTTAGATGGCTTCCACATCACGTCAGCATGCGCGAAATGGTCATTGCTCGCATAAGTCGAAAGGGTGCCTAATCCGGATGCTCCGACGGAAGCTCCGGCAATGAGACAGGCGGTGGTATTCACACCAGGTGGCGATGAACTGACAGGCAAAGTTCCCGGGGGCGTCGGGTTGGTGTAACTGATGGAATAATCGAAGCAGATCTCCGACTGCGTATACACGTCCCAGTAGTTGTAGCCGAAGCTGACCGCCAAGCGTGGGTTTGGAAGAAGCATGGTGCTGAAGCTGTACATGCGGTCATGCTCCAAATTATCGACGGTGAAGACATTGTCGCGGTTCTCGTGGATTTCGACTGCGCCGTCCACATTCGCCCAAGGCTTTGGTGTGTACGAGACATGGAGTTTGTAACTCTGGACCTGACGCGGATCGATGCGTGTGAACGCCGCATCGTTGTAGCCGAAAGAAAAATCTCCATTCAGGAGCAAGGTGTCTACAGGGCGGGCCTTGAAGCCTAGCTCCAGAGAATCCTCACTGATATCGACGACGTCAACGGTCGGCGGGCTTTCAGGTGTCGTGGGCGTGAACGTGATGGACCCGTCCGCGTTGAGCACGCAGCCCGCTGGCAGCGCTCCGGCCACTAGAGCGCAGTTTCCGCGCGCGGCAAGAAAGTCATTCGACGCGGCCGCAGTCGCACCCCCTGGATAATAGACATCCGCTGTCGTATTGCTGAAAGAGGACATCACGATGTCACGGTGCGTGAACAAATAGCCGATGTAGGTGCCGAACCGTTTGGTGAAGTCGTAATCAAATTCAAGGGTATTGGATTTCATGTCCTGCTTCAGGAAATTCGCGTTGTACGCGTCTACTAGGTCTGCAGCAGACGTAGCACTGTGATCCGGACACGTGGAGCCGCTGTAACTATTGGCAGCGTTGCAATTGGCAGGTATAAAAAAACCGACTGGCGTGCCTAATCCTGTTCCGGCGGTGGTGTTAAATAATGAGCCAAGCTCGCTATCCCATTGGCCGGGAATGCGCCAGTTGTTGTAGTGAAAAAAATCTTCGATTTGGAATTTGCTCGTTACGGAATAAACCCAGGACCAATCAGCATCGACAGAATCGCGCTTTGCTACGGCAGGCCCGGCGGTTGTATTGCCAGGAGAAGATGTGCGCGTAGTCCAACCTAGCACTGTCTCGTTGAAGTTAGGGATAGTATTGTCGGAGTTGCTGTAGCCGAAAGATCCGGTCATCTCCAACCTGCTGAAATAATCCGATTGGAAGCGGAGCCTCTCGGTTGGCATGAAGTCCCTTGGCTGACCCACTTGACTGTAACTCTCGAATCCATTGCAGGTGGTGTTGGCAGTTGGCGGTGTGGTTGTGGCATTGGCGATCGGAGTCGCGCAGGGCAAGGCTTCGGCAGGCGTCTGCGTGCTCCAAATGAATCCCAGATCGACGGGAACGCCGTTGGCTTGATAGCCATATTGCTGCGGTGTAACCGTGGGACTTTCCAGCACCGTATTGTCCTGTTTGAAGTAACTGAGAAACTGATCGTAGGAGATCGTTGTTCGCGGCAAAACGCGAAAATCCACACCCATGCGGTAGGCGTTTGTGGTGTAACTGTAGTTCTCAGGGAAATCGCTCAGAGTTCCGCCATCGGTTGTAAAGAAGCCCGGCCCGTCATCGGTGTCATGCGAAAAGCCGAGGCGAAAGCGTATCTTCGACAACGGCAGGAGCGTCAAATCGTAGTCTTGCATCCTTCGTACCAGATCAAGCGCGTGCGGAGAATTTGCCACGCCGACAGCCGGGTTCGAGCAATAGCCTGGAAGGCCCGGATTTGCAGAGGAAGCCGGACTTACGATGCAGCCCGTAGTCGGCGATCCCACCGGATTCAGCGCCGCTGGATTCAGCGGATTCGCGAACAGATTGTAGTCCCAGAAGTTTTCGTCGCGTCGGAAGAGTGCGTGAAAATCGTACAACTTGTTCATGCTGATGTGCAGCCGCGAAACATCGTTCGGGTCTCCGCCGTAGCCGAAGTTGCTGAAATCGAGGTCGTCAAAAAACAGCCCTTGATGGTTCAGGGAATGCATGTCCAATTCGTAATCGAACAGGCGGACGCCCGACCCGAGGTTCACGAAGGTGTCGTAGGTGTCGTAATTCCCGCCGATCTCATTGAGCCGGTAGCCGAACTCTATCGTTTGCTGAATGTTGTAGTCGCCGGAATTTACGCCCTGCGTTTGTTCCGACGTTTGCGCGGAAGACTGCTGCGCGTGCGAACCTTGGGGCAAGAATACGGCGGCCAGGAGAATCAGCCCCAGCATGATCGCTCTATTGCTGAACTCACTTTCACATCGTGACTTTTGCAACCTGCTCATGACGTTCCTCACTTGAAGAACGTGGCACTGAAATTTGAGCCGTGAATCGCCACATGGCACAACGTGCACGCTTGGAATAAGCTCGCTTGATTGTGGAATGACGGAGCACCGGGCGCGCTGCTGAAGCTCGATGTCGTGTGGCACTGTAGGCACAGCAAATTCACGTTGCTAACCTTCAGCATGTGTGCATTGGGCCCGCCGTGGACCACGTGACAGGACGTGCAGCCGTCCACCTTCACCGGCGCGTGCTCATAGACAAACGGCCCCTGCTTGTCGGTGTGGCACTTGAAACACACTGCATCCTGTGTGGAAGCCATCCTTACCTGATGTGGCCCTTCTGTTCCATGCGGATTGTGGCAGTCCGTACACTGAACTAAACCTTCATTTACGCGATGATGGAACGGCATTTCGAACTCAGCCTTCTTTGCCAGATGACACGAATAGCAGAGCTCCGGCTGCGATTTGGCCAGCAGGAACTCCTTGGTTTCCGAGTGGTGAATTGAGTGACAGGACGTGCAGCTCACACCGTTTTTTGCATGAACGGAGTTGAGCGCGTTCATATGCTGTGTTCCACCAGCATGACATTCCAAGCACCGCGCATTGATATCTTTTGCGGAGGCTTTGGTAAAAAGAAAAAGCTTCGAAACGTCGGTCGGATCCGCCACGTGGGCTGCTGCGGCTCCGTGGCAAGCCTCGCATCCTTGGTGCGATGGACCTTCTTTTGTGTTTAGCGTTGTGTTCCAGTGAGGCGAATTGTCCCAGGCCTTGTATTCGTCGGCGTGGCAAGCCTTGCATGCTTCCGAACCAACATAATCGGAAGTCTTCACTGCGGACTTGTTCGCACTGCTTTGATCGGTGCTCTTTTGCGAAGCTGTTTGTGCTTCGAGGGAAACTGCGAGTGCCGAAAGCGATGTGCACAATACGACCGTGCCAATCAGCAATCGCAGCGCTTTGAACCAATCACGCAGCGGCATCGCACTCCCTCGATGCGGCGAAACACACGCCACTTTGGGACGGATGCTACACGAAGTCCACGAAAAGCATGGTGACCGTAATCACAGGAGGTTGTGACGAGCATCACACATTGTGGAAAATGCCGTACCGCGTTGCTAGATACCCACGATCCTTTCGAGGGCTGTTTTATTTCGGATGATCAGCGTGGAGCCTTTCACTTCGATCAATTGTTTTTTCTTGAATGCAGTGAATAGGCGAGTGACGGTTTCGCGCGATGCTCCTATCATTTCAGCGATCTCCTCGTGCGTGAGCGTCAACTTCGAGCGAAGTTCTCCCTTTCCATTTCCGTGGCTTGCGCACCAATCTA
>JASHYE010000155.1 GCA_030043155.1 Candidatus Acidiferrales bacterium
GCCGCGAGAGCGTTTCTTGGATGAAACTTGCGAAAAAGCCGGATTACCGCTGGACGCATGGCGTGACCCGGCCACCCGTATCGAGGTGTTTACTGCCGAAGTTTTTTCAGATTCCGATTTCCCGCCACAAGCGCCAGGCGGTGATTGTTCGCCCGCGAGAAGCGATCCTTACTCCAGTTCGCAATGATCGCCGTCGAAGATTTCGCGGAGGCTCAGCGTGATCAGCACGGTGGCGGCATTCGGCGTCGCGCGCAGCACGATTCCCTCCCCTAGAACTTCCCGCGGCAAATCCTTGGGAGAGATTTTGGGACCTGTCCCGAAGCCCCAGACATCAGTCCCCATATTCGGCGTCTGCCAAACATTGCTATCTTCATTGTCTTGATATCGGTAAATGCGCACATAGTCCCCGACCTTCGCGCCCTGCTTGCTTCCCAGATTGACGTAAACGATATCGTTTGTCCCCGCTGAGCTTCGGAAGTTCTTGCCGATAACAACGATGCCCTTCTTGCTGCCACTCGGCGGCGCGAAACGGTCGAAAGTAGCTTCAGACTTAAGTTGGGGCACAGGCCGCTCTTCAAATGGCCGGACGATGTCCCCTCGCTGCATGTACTCGCATAAATTCGTCACTTGGGCAATCGATGTGTTGGGGTATGCGGCGACCACTTTGATTCGGCCTTCGTCCTCCCACATCTGTCCCATCGAGTGGAGCAGGCGGCCTTGGGATTGAAACCACCCCATGTCCTCATAGTTACTGATGCTCAGAGTCTCGAACATCGGATTAGTGAGTTCATTTATCGGCCGCATCACCGCGAATACGTCGCCCACCTTGACGCCCTTGTTGCTACCCCGGTTGATGTAGACGTAATCTCCGTCATCGAACGTGATCTTGTATTGTGACTGTTCCCCGGACACGACTTGCGTGCTTCGGGGCAAAGGGTCTGTCGTAATCATTCCCGAGCAGTAGACGTCCCGCTCCGTGGTTAGCGGCAGAGAAGGCGCTGACGCGGTAGGCGCAGCCTGCGCTGAAGCAGTGGCGGGCTGCTGAGCCCAGGCGGCAACCGGCAAAAGTGCAAAGGATAACGCCCCAATCAGGATATTCCTGCGCATCTCCATCACTCCTTGGTTTCAATTTCGCGTTGAAGGGCCGCCGTACCCGGGCGTGCCGCTCACAGACTCATTCGCGTAAAAGCGATTACTTCGATAATTCGACCGTAGCAAAGCGTTATAGGGGGGTCAAGGCACTGTCCCATTGCGTTTAACGTATCGGGTAACGCATCCTATGAAGCTCAAACCTGTACTAAAGGACAGCATGTCGAAGCCATCGATCTTCAGCAGTGATTCTCTGTGTGGCGTCATCGCTGCTCGAACCGCCAGCGAAGCGCAGTGCCAGATCCAACGCGCCTTGCGCTATACGAAGACGATTGAAGTGCGTTTGGACTGGCTTTCGAGCGCCGCCGAAATCGCGCGATTCGTTCGTCTCTTGAAAAAAGGCAGAATTCCGCATCGCGCCACGCTCATTGCCACCTGTCGCAGGCGCGAGGCAGGAGGAAAATTCTTAGGAAAGCCAGATCAGCAGCTCCGAATGCTGCGTTCTGCCACGGATGCGGGCTGCCAGTGGATCGATATTGAAATTGAGACGGTCGAGGCCATTCAACCATTCATTCTTATGTTGTACACGGGACACGTGAATCGCATCTTGTCGTATCACGATTTTCACAGCACGCCCGCAAACTCCCGGCTTTCTAAGCTGGCGCGCCGGCTGTGCCATATTGCCGATGACATCGGCTTCGACGTGATCAAGATAGCCACAAAATGCGATCCACTCGCTGAAAGCCTTCGTCTGCTTTCCCTCCCGCACCAATTTCGCGACCGAAATATCATCGCTGTGCCAATGGGCGAAATCGCCACGCCCGCACGCGTTCTCGCTCCGCGCTTTGGCAGTGTTCTTTCCTATGCGCCCGTCGAGGACTCGACGGCACCAGGTCAAATCCCGCTAGCCGCAGCGCGCCAGCTTTATCGCAGCGAAAATCTTACCGCTCACACTAGCGTCTATGGCGTCATCGGCGATCCCATCGCACACTCTCTTTCACCCATATTGCACAACGCTGGCTTTCGCGCTCGGAAAATTGATGCGATTTATCTTCCCTTTCGCGTTACGAATCTTGAGGATTTTCTCGCCGCAATTGGGCCGCTCGGCGTCCAAGGCTTCAGCATCACTCTGCCGTATAAAGAAACACTCCTCGCGCACGTGGATCGCATCGATCCTCTCGCTCAATCCGTGGGCGCCGTGAATACCATCGTCGTCCGCGGCGGCAAACTGTTCGGATACAATACCGACTGCCTTGGAATTCTTCGCGCTCTCGAAGGCCGCATGACCATACGCAGCAGCCGCATCCTGATTTTCGGCGCAGGCGGGGTCGCGCGGGCCGCGGCTTTTGCGCTTGCTCAGAAAGGCGCATCCGTCTCAATCTGCGCGCGCCGGCCCGAACCCGCACGCAAGCTGGCCCGCGCCGTGCGCGGCGACTTCGTCCAACGCGCAGATCTTCGCAAAATATCATTCGACGCGATCATTAACGCGACTCCTGTGGGAATGCATCCGCGCGAAAACGAATCGCCGCTCGCGCCGCATGAAATCAACTGTCGCCTCGCATTCGACACGGTTTATCGCCCGCGAAAAACCAAATTCCTGCATCTCGCGCAGCAGCGCGGAATCAAAACCGTATCCGGACTGGAAATGTTTCTGGCACAGGGAACCGCGCAGTGGGAGCTATGGACCGGCCAATCCGCGCCAGCCAACGCGATGCGCCGCGCCGTTTTGCAGGCCATTGCTCGCGATGAACGGGAAAGATGGCCAGGAAAAAAACGAAAGAAAAAATGATCGAGCCAAACTTCCAGACTTTCCGCAAGCTCGCCCGCAAGGGCAACTTCGTTCCGGTCTACGACACTTTCACCGCCGATTTGCTCACGCCCGTTGCCGCATTTCTCAAACTCGCGCGCAACGCCAGCTACTCCTGCCTGCTCGAAAGCGTCGAAGGTGGCGAGAACATCGCGCGCTACACTTTTCTTGGCTTCGATCCCGCCGAAGTGTTTCGCTCGCGCGGCCGCTCCTGCGTCATCGAAACCCCCGACGGCCGCGAGACAATCGACGGCAATCCCATAGAGATTCTTCGCCGCCGCATGAAGCGCTATCGTCCCGTGCGCATTCCCGGATTGCCTCCGCTTGTCGGCGGAGCCATCGGATACTTCGCGTATGACATGGTGCGCCTCGTCGAGCGCATCCCCTCATCCGGCGCAGACGAACTCAAGCTCGACGATGCTGTGCTCATGTTTTTTCACGGCCTGATTGCCTTCGACCACGTCCGGCATCGCATCTGGATCGTCCGCAACGTGCTCATCGAAAACTCGCGCCATCTGCGAAAGAAATACGATGTGGCCACAGCGGAGATTTCGCGCATTCGCCGCCAGCTCGAACAACCTTTGCCAAAACTCCCTGCCAACGTCGAACGGGCTCCCCTCCAATTCACGTCCAATTTCACAAAATCGAAATACATGGCCGCCGTCTCGCGCGCCAAGGAATACATTCGCGCCGGAGATATTTTCCAGGTCGTCCCCAGCCAGCGATTTTCCGCGCGCACCGCCGCCGACCCCTTCGAAATTTATCGCGCGTTGCGCGTTGTGAATCCTTCGCCCTATCTTTATTTTTTGCGCCTCGGAAATGTCTCCGTCGTCGGAAGTTCGCCCGAAATGCTCGTCAAAGTCCAGGGACGCGACGCGTTCTATCGCCCCATCGCTGGCACTTTGCCTCGCGGACGCGACGCGCACGAAGATCAGGCCTTCGAAAAAAAGCTCCTCGCCGATCCCAAGGAGCGCGCCGAACACATCATGCTCGTCGACCTCGGACGCAACGATCTCGGCCGCGTCTGCGAATACGGCTCAGTGAAAGTCGAGCGCCTGATGTTCGTCGAGCGCTATTCGCACGTGATGCATCTCGTCTCGAGCCTGCGCGGCAAGCTGCGCGAAAAC
>JASHYE010000156.1 GCA_030043155.1 Candidatus Acidiferrales bacterium
TGGTGCCGCAGGGAGGGGAATTCGACCTATTTTTCCCGAAGTCGCTGCAACTGAGTTATGGAATGGGATGGTTCATCGAGGATTACGGCGGGCATCAGATCTGGCTGCATCCCGGGGACATTGACGGATTTGCTTCGCTGGTGGTGTTGCTGCCGGAAGAGAAGACTGGATTTGCGATTTTTGCGAATTTGGATCACACACCGCTGCGCGCGGGGCTCGGCTACCACTTGATCGATGAATTCCTGAACTTGCCGGAACAGGATTGGACGGGTCACTTTGCTGGCGTGGCAGAGCGATTTACCGCGATGGAGAAAAAAGCGGAAGAGGCGGAAGCGAATCCGAAATATCCGAATACGCAGCCTTCGCACGAATTGGCGGCTTATGCGGGAACTTACCGCAGCCAGGGCTTTGGAGACGTGGTGGTCACGTTGGAAGGCGGTCAGCTTCACGTAAAGTATTTCTCATTTGGGGGAACACTGAAGCATTTTCAATTCGACACGTTCGTCGGGAATATGAGCGGATTCGGCAGGAACCCCATCATGTTCAGTTTGGATGCAGCAGGGGATGTGTCGAAATTGACGATGGCGGGAGTTGAGTTCGACCGCGTTGGAGAGCGCGATGCGGAGTAGCGGAAATAGTTTCCCGGCGAAGGAGCGGGAAGGAGTGAGAGCGATGCGGCGAATGATGGTCACTGCAGCCGTAATTTTTGTGACGGGAATCGTGGCGGTGGGAATTCGGACGTTGGCGCGTCAGGATGCTGCGGCAAGCGGCGCAGATAACTATGACGTGATTATCCGCGGCGGGCACATTCTCGATGGAACAGGCAATCCCTGGTATGCGGCGGATATCGGCATTCGCGGAGACAAAATCGCGGCGATTGGAAAGCTGGATAATGCCACGGCAAAGCAGACGATTGATGCGACCGGGAAAGTCGTGGTGCCGGGATTCATTGACATGCTGGGACAATCGGAAACCTCGCTGCTGATTGACAACCGTTCGCTGAGCAAGATCTCACAGGGAATCACGAGCGAAATCACCGGTGAAGGAGGCTCGATCGCCCCGCAGGACGAGAAGACTCTGGCCCCGATGAAGCCGATGCTCGACCATTTTCATTTGACGGTCGACTGGACGGACTTGAACGGTTATTTCGACCGGCTGGAAAAATCGGGGACGCCGCTGAATCTGGGAACGTATGTGGGCGCGGCGCAGGTTCGGGAAGCAGTGATCGGAGATGATGACCGCGCGCCAACGGCGGATGAGTTGAAGCAGATGGAAGCGCTGGTGGCGCAGCAGATGCAGGAAGGAGCGTTGGGAGTCTCGACGGCGCTGATTTATCCGCCCGGGCATTACGCGAAAACGGATGAGCTGATTGCGCTGGCGAAAGTGGCGTCGCAATACGGCGGAATTTACGCAACGCATATGCGAAGCGAAGGGCAAACGGAGATGCAGGCGGTCGACGAAGCGTTCGAGATCGGGCGCGAGGCGAATCTGCCGGTGGAAATTTTTCACTTGAAGGTGAGCGGGAAATCGCGATGGGGCTCGATGCCAAGGCTCGTAGCGAAAATCCAGGCCGCGCGAGATTCGGGATTGAACGTTGCGGCCAGTATGTATCCGTATCTGGCAGGCGCGACAGCGCTGGCGTCGTGCCTGCCGCCGTGGGTGGCGGATGGCGGAACGGAGAAGTTGCTCGCGCGACTTCACGATCCGACTGATCGGCGGCGGATCAAAGCGGAAATGGCTGCGGACCATCCGGGATGGGAGAACCTGTACTTTGATAGCGGTGGCGCTACGGGAGTGATGATTTCCGGAGTGGTGAATCCGGATTTGAAAAAGTATGACGGAGATACGGTGGCGCAGATGGCCGCGGCGGAGAAGAAGGATCCGCTGGACGCGCTCTTTGATTTTGTGATCGCCGACAATGCGCAGACGGGCGCGCTGTACTTCATCGCGAATGAGCAGGACTTGCAGTACGGACTGAAGCAGCCGTGGACGAGCATTGGCCTCGATGCGAATGAGACTTCGCTGGATGGGCCGATTTTCGAGCCGCACAATCATCCGCGGGCGTGGGGTTCAATGCCGAGATTCTTGGGCCACTATGTGCGGGATTTGCATTTGGTTCCGCTTCCGGAGGCGATTCGCAAGATTACGTCGCTGCCTGCGGAAAGAGAGCATTTGCAGAAGCGAGGTTTGCTGAAAGAAGGATTTTTCGCGGATGTGACGGTATTCGATCCGAAGACGATCATCGACAAGGCAACATACAAGGATCCGAATCAGATGTCCGTGGGAGTGGACTACGTTTTCGTGAATGGGCAATTGGAGTTTGCGGATGGAAAACTGACGGGCGTGACAGCAGGCCGCGCGCTGCGTGGTCCTGGATGGCAGAAAACGGAGGAGGGGCAATAAAGCTGGGGGAGTTCGCACCGCCAGTGAGAGACGATGTCACGGATGATGGAGGAAATTCGGGAACAGCCGGAGGCGCTGCGCAGAACATTTGAGGCAGAGCGCGGGCATGCAGCGGAGTTCAAGAAATTTGCTGCAGGGCGCGATTTCAGGCTGATTGTGCTGGTGGCACGCGGAACTTCGGACAATGCCGCGCTTTTTGGCCGCTATTTGCTGGAGATTGCGACGGGCATTCCGGTATCGCTGTGCGCCCCTTCTGTACACACCCTTTACAATGCGCGGCTGGATTTTCGGCAGGCGCTGGTGATCGGGATTTCGCAATCGGGTGCGGGAACTGACATCAACATGGTGCTGCGGAACGCGCGGAAACAGGGCGCGTTTACCGTTGCCATTACGAATGAAGCGAAATCGGAAATGGCGCGCCTGACGGATGAGGCTTTCCTGGCGCGAGCGGGGAAGCAGCGTTCCGTGGCGGCAACAAAAACGTACACCTGCCAACTGATGCTGCTTTATCTGATGGCGTTCGCGCTGGGAGACCAGATTGAGCTTAGAGAGGTGAACAAGATTCCGGGCAATGTGACTCAGACGCTGAAGCTCGCAGCGGAAATTCGCGAAACTGTACAGCGGTATCGGTATATGCGGCAATGCGCGGTGGTAGCGCGAGGATTGAATTACGCGAACGCGTTTGAGCTGGCGCTGAAGCTGATGGAGACATGCTATGTGGTGGCAGAACGATTCTCGTCCGCAGATTTCCTGCACGGCCCGATCGCGATGATCGAGCGCGATTTTCCTGTGATTCTCTTTGCACCACCGGGGAAGACATTTGCAGGTCAGCAGCAACTTCTTCAGAGACTCGCAGGGCTGCGAGCGGAGACGATCGCGATAACCTCAATGGAGGCCCACCTGCCGGAAGTGACGCGGACGATCCGCCTGCGCGGGAAAATTAAAGAGATCTACAGCGCAATACCGTACATTGTGCCGGGCCAAATTTTTGCGGCGCAACTGGCGGAAGTGAAGGGACTTGATCCTGACCGGCCGCGCTCACTGAAAATCGTCACGCAAACAGTGTAGCCGAACGGCTTGGACGATTCGTGAAGAGGCTAGGCTGGCGGGGGATTGGCGGCGAGCGCATTTTCGACACCCGACGCGATTGCGGTAGCGATGTTCTCTTCTGTCTTCAGCAGGTCCTCGGCGCTTTGATCGAATGTCCTTGACCAAATGGCGGCGCCCGTCGCGGGGTCAATCAGCTCAGCGGTTATGCGAATGTTATTGCCATTGCGGCTGGCAGTTCCGCGGAGCAGTTTGTCAGCATTGAGGAGACGGGCAATCTGCTGGGGGCTCTCGCTCGCGCTCCGGAATGATGTGGCGAGATTCGGGTCGACCACATGCAACGCGGCTAAGCGCTGACAATCGCCGATTAATTCCTCAGTTATATTTGACGCCAGGTTAGCATCCTGAGAGCCGGGTGAAAGGCTCTCGAAAGGCAATACAGCAATCTTGACAGGCTTCGTCAGTGCAGCCGATTGCGTTCGCATGCGACGATTTAGAAACATTTGTTTAGCTTTGGCGAAGGAGAGGACCAGGCCAAGTAGAAGTACAAAGAGAGCGTAAATCGCCATCTGCGGATAAGGCAGGCCGGCGAGGGTTCGAGATGCTTTACGCGGACGACCATCTTTCGAGCGAGGATGCCGAATGGAAGGCTGGCGGGCCTTCCACCAAGCGTCGATCTCTGTTCTATAGGCATAGATAGAGCCTTGCTTGGAATGTTGATGGCGATAGACAGGGAGTCCTTCGGTAGCTTCCCAGCGCTGGACAGTGCGAATATCTCGCCGAAGGAATAGGGCAATTTCTTTCCACGAATCCAAACGATCTGAAACAGATGAACCAGCAGGAGCCTGTTCTGCTGAAGATGGATGCCGAGCGTCCAAGAGAGCTCCCCTTATTCGTCACGCCAACAACAGTTGAGGGATTGTAACTGCCCCTAACCGGAACTGACAAGTAATAAAAAGGTAATGTGAGAGTCATCATAGCATGACGCGACAGATGACGCATGGCGGGCGGATCATCTAAGTCGAATGGATCGGGGTGTTCAACCCCAGTTTTCAACAGCGGAAGACATTCGAGGCACGACAAATTAAGAATTGCCGTCTTTTGTCGCTTGCAAGAAGTTATCTATCCCACTATCTAAGGCGCGCTTTCTCTCTCAGATTTGAAAAGCTGTCCAATGACGCAGTACTGGTGAGGGGACTCCGTGCAAGTTTGCTACCTGTGTCCCAGCGCAGGCGGGGAATGACAGGAAACCTCGGGAAGATGTGTCTAATAGGCACGTTGCTCGGCTTGTTTGGCGGGCAATTCGCCTTTCGCAATAGCGCGGCGGCGCAGAACCTGCGGCCTCCCGCTACGACGCAACTGACGCCCCCCGGAAATACTACGCAGGGATACAACCAGCGCCTCGAAGAGCTCGCAGAAGAAACCGCCGATGAGAACGGCGCAGTGTCAGGTGATTACCGGATAGGCGCGGAGGACCTGCTGGAAGTCTCCGTCTATGACGCGCCGGATTTGGGTGGGACCGTGCGCGTGTCCGCGGACGGATCGATATCGTTACCGTTGA
>JASHYE010000157.1 GCA_030043155.1 Candidatus Acidiferrales bacterium
GGCGGCTTTTCCACTTCGCGAAGTCTTGGTTTGGGTCTGCCCGGGGTTCGCCGGCTGATGGACGAATTTGAAATTGAATCGAGGATCGGGCAGGGCACCACGGTCACGGCGCGCAAATGGAAACGGTGAAGTCATTCATTGAATGCGGCGTCGCAGCCCGCGCGTTGTCCGGGCAGAACGAAATTGGAGATTTGCATGCGGTTGTCCATTTTGATGGCGGCGCCATGGTTGCGGTGATCGACGGCTTGGGGCACGGGTCAGAGGCCGCGACTGCTGCGCGAATCGCCAGCACGGTGCTGGAAAAAAACGCACAGGAGTCGGTGATAACTTTGGTCCGCCTGTGTCATGAAAAATTGAAGTCAACGCGCGGAGTTGTGATGAGCGTTGCATCCTTTAACGCAAATGACAGCACGGTCACATGGCTTGGCGTGGGAAATGTGGAAGGAGTGCTGCTGCACCACGATTCCTACGGTAGTTTAACGCAGGAAGTGCTTCCTCTGCGCGGAGGAGTGATCGGTGATCAACTGCCTTCCCTGATTGCTTCCATCGTTCCGGTGGTCAAGGGGGATACGCTGGTTTTCACGACGGACGGCATTCGGCCAGGATTTGTCGAAGGCTTGAGGGTCGGCACGACTCAGGCCACTGCCGAGGCCATCCTAGCTCGTTTTGCTCGAGGAACAGACGACGCATTGGTTCTCGTTGCCCGTTATACCGGGCCTCAGAAGGAGGTGCCCAGTGGAAGGGCTGCAGGGCGAATATGAACGTGCGCTGAGATCTTATCTTCGCCAAGGCGGAGAAAGCTCTCTGAAACAGGCCTATGAACTTGGCCGCCGCGCGCTCAGCGGGGGGCGGGGCATACTGGACATGATTGCGCTTCACCAGCAGTCAGTCGAAAAAATACTGGGGGATACAGAGCAGACCGGCGTGCTTCATCAGGCCGGTGATTTTTTTGTTGAGCTGATGTCTCCCTTTGAAATGACTCACCGCGCTTTTGGCGAAGCGAATGACACTTTGCGCCGGCTCAATGAATCATTAGAGAGTGAAACCCGCAGGATTGCACGCGCTCTTCATGACGAGTCCGGCCAGCTTCTGGCGGCCGTTCATATCCAGCTCCGGCAACTGGCGCGGGCGTTACCTGCCGGCGCGCAGCTCAATCTCACGGAGATCGAGACGCTCCTTGAACAGGTGGAGCAACAGTTGCGCAACTTTTCTCACGAGCTCCGCCCGACGGTTCTGGACGATTACGGACTGGTGCCCGCGCTGCAGACCCTCGCAGAGAAATTTTCCAAGCGCTTCGATCTGCCCGTGAACGTGGATGGCAAGCTGACGCCGCGCCTGACGAAGAGCATCGAGGCCGCAATGTACCGAGTTACGCAGGAAGCGCTGAACAACGTTGCCAGGCACGCCAAAGCCTCTCGGGTAAGCATTCGTCTTTGGAGAGTACCGGGTGAATTTCATTGTTATATCCGCGACGACGGAGTCGGCTTCGATCCCGCCGCCGTGGCTAAGGGGAGCCGGAATGCGTTGGGCCTCCTGGGAATGCGGGAAAGGTTAACCGTGCTGGGAGGAACGCTGCAAATTGAATCCACACCACAACAGGGAACGGAGCTTCGCATTTTCGTTCCCGTGGAGGCTTAAGCCATGCCAATACAAGTGTTACTCGCCGACGATCATCAGATCGTGCGGCAGTCGTTGAAGGTATTGCTCGAAAAAGAGGGCCTGAAGATTGTCGGCGAAGCTGCCAACGGTCAGGAGGCCGTCAAAATCGCGGAATCTCTGCATCCGGACGTGGCTGTGCTCGACGTTAGCATGGCCGTCCTGAATGGCATTGACGCCGCGAAGGAAATTCAAAAGGTTTCACCGCAGACAAAGACCATTTTTCTCACCGTTCACGACGAAGACCCGTATCTTCTCGACGCCTTGCGTGTGGGCGCCAAGGGTTACGTGGTGAAGACGCATGCCGCGGAAAACCTGGTGCAGGCTATTCGCGAGGCGTCGCGCGGCGGCGTTTACCTGAGCCCCGAAGTGTCTCGCGCCGTGGTTCAGGCCTATCAAAACAAGACGGAGCTCTCTTCGGAGCCACTGAGCCCGCGCGAGCGGCAGGTTTTGCAACTCATCGCTGAGGGCAAGACAACCAAGGAAGTGGCGGGAGTGCTCAATATCAGTGTGAAAACGGCGGAGACGCACCGCACGCGTATCATGGAGAAGCTGGACATTCACGAAACAGCTGGCTTGGTGCGCTACGCGATCCGACGCGGGCTCGTTCAGGCATAACTGCAGAGTGAAGAGCGCTCTACATCACCTTACGGGGTTTTCCCACCCGGAATTCAGTACTGCACCTATAGCGAAGGGACACGTCGCCCACTATTATCAGCAGCGTCCTCAGCGACTTTTTGCTGAAACAGGGGTTCAGAGCTTATTGACATTCCTCCCGTGACTGCTTCGGATCCGCGCGGGCCGGAATTTTGGGAGTCCTGATGAATGCATCAGCTCGTGTGATTGATTTTGACCGACCAGCCTCCGGCAGGGAAATCCGCCGCGAACCAAGCATTGAGAACAATCCTATGGCAGCAGTGCCCGGCCCGCCGGAGCTTTTGCCCTCTTTCAGCCCGGCGATGATTGAGCTGCAGCATCAGATTGAATGTGTCGCAAGTGTGGATGTGCCTGTTCTTCTGCTCGGTGAGTCCGGAGTTGGAAAAGAGTTTGCGGCGCGCAGGCTGCATGCACTTTCGCCGCGCGCCAACCGCGCATTCCTGAAAATAAACTGCGCGGCGCTGCCTTCCGAGTTGCTGGAAAGCGAACTTTTTGGGTATGAGCCGGGCGCGTTTACGGGCGCTGTGAGGCCGAAGCCCGGACTCTTTGAGCTCTGCGACCACGGCACGATTCTGCTGGATGAAATTGGAGAAATGCCGTTCAGTCTTCAAGCCAAGTTGCTCCACGTTCTTCAGGACAAGCAATTCTCACGTTTGGGCGGTCGCAGACTATTGACTGTCGATGTCCGCGTGATTGCCGCCACGAACATCGACATTGAAAAAGCGCTCGAACAAAAGGCATTTCGCACCGACCTGTACTATCGTTTGAATACCATCACTCTGCATGTGCCTGCCCTCCGTGAGCGCCGTCAGGATATTCCGCTCTTTGTAAACTATTTTCTCAAGCTGCTCGCGGTAGAACTGGGCTGCCTGCCCCGACCGTTGCCCAAGCGCACGTTTGAGGCTTGCATGCAGCACTCCTGGCCCGGGAACGTCAGGGAACTGAAGAGCTTCATTTGTCGTCATTTGATTTTGCAGGATGATGAGGCGTTGGTTTCCGAACTGTCGGCGGGCTCCCAGCGGCCGCTCGACGAAAGGGCTGACGGCAAAACGAGCGGCCTAAAGTCGCGCATCGCTTCCATGCGGGCTGACACCGAGCGCCAGATGATCGAGGAATGCCTGAAAGAGAGCCGATGGAACCGCACCGAAACGGCACGCGCTCTGCACATCAGCACCAAAACCTTGTGGAACAAGATGCGGCAATACGGAATTAGTGATCCTTCCCGGCGAGGTGGCAGCTATGGCGAACCAAAGCGGAGCTCTTCAAAACTGGATGCAGGTGCAACGCGAGCGACTGGGACATATCGAGAGCCAGTGCCGCCGGGCGACCTCGAATCTTTGGAAACAGCGATGCCAGCCGGCTTGGCAGGTAGCACTCCGCGGCCTTCAAACGTCAGCGCGCGCTAGCGGCGCGTTTTTCATGGCTTCGTGGGACGGGAGGCATAAACTGCTCAATCCCCGAATCCGGCGCGCAGCCAATGCAACAGCACCTGCCGTCGCGCCCCAGCAACTGTATTCTTCCGCGCCTTTGGGCATTTCAGCGAGCAGTTCTCGAGGCCATGTTTCCCCTCAACCCATTGCCTTCATGCGGCCGGAGCGGTTTTCCTCATCTGTTGTGCCTCCGATGCAGCGAATGCCGGAATTTGATGCGGAAGCGCGCGAGCAATCCAGAAAAAACAGCCAAGCAGCCCCGAGTTTGGATAGCGCGGCGCCGTTTTTCGCCGATTTGAAAGCTCTGGCGGAAGAGAAGTTTTCCTCGCAAATCGAGGCACTACTTGCCAGGAAGTGCGAGGAATTCTCAGGGCGATTGGAAGGCCGTCTGGAGTTATTTTATGAGCAGACGGCATCACGGCTGGATGTGTTTTCGGAGGAGATTGTTCGGCAGTTTTGCGAAACTCTAAATCGGCAGATGACTGAGGCTCTGAATGCGCTCATGGCGGACCGCGCGGAGCAGAATCGGGCCCTCGTCGATGCTGAGTGTCACGCAGCTCTGGATCGCTTCGCGGCGCGGCTGGAGAAAATTTCCTCTTCCCATCTTGAGGGCCATCGCAAGGAGATCCAAGTCCTTTCCCTCACTCTGAAGACGCGGTTACGCGGCGTGGCCCACGCGCTGGAAGAGCTGGGGCCTCACTACCGGGCGTAGGCAGCCGAGCTAATCCTCCCGGAACATCACCTAGCGCGAAGAAAATTCCCGGCAAGCCTGTTGAATCACGAGTGGATAGACTGAATCGGAGGATTCTACTGTGTATGAGGAGATGGGAATCTCGCACAGGAGAAATCCGTGGGGAACTGGTAAGGGAGTGAGTTCCAATGGAGCCCGGCGGTGGTGGCAGGGCGTCCTCCTAGGTTTTCGTCCTTCGTCAGTGCGTGCGAAACTCCCATCGATTTGTAGGTAGTGTAGCGGCCGCTCCCGTAGGGGCAATACTGTAGTTCCTGCATGCCGAGCAGGAAGAAAACCCTAGATTTATCT
>JASHYE010000158.1 GCA_030043155.1 Candidatus Acidiferrales bacterium
CGGTCACGTCGCCAGTAACGTCGTGCATGTCCAGATCGCCGCTTTGTGAATCAACCATGACCGGCGCCTTCATGCCGGCAAGTTTGATGTCGCCATGCGAAGTCTGCGCGGTGACAACCGATTGAGCCGGTAGTTGCACATTCAAGTTCGTCTGGACATCTGAGCTTTCATTTGCATTCTGCGATCCCACCTGATATCCGCCGCCAGAAGGAGTGATTTTCACTTGCACATTATCGGCATCTTTTCTGGCATCGTCCTCGGATGCTGCATTCGCCACTTTGTCCACATTGACATGCAAATCATCATCGCTGGTTGGATTAATCGTTATGTCGCCGCGGTTCGTAGTGATCAGAACGGGAGCGTTCGGTTTCAGTTGCACCGCAGGCAAGTCGTTCTTCCAGGAATACGGCTGGTTGAACATGTCGTCCATGTCGAAATTGAAATCAGAGTTGTGCCGGTGTACCCAATCCAATCCCGCCAGGCACCCAACAACAATCAGCAATACGATCACCAGCGCCACTTCGCTGCCTGCAACGGCTGGAGCGTGCGTGCCTCCCAGACGCGGCGTAAAAAGATAATCAATCAGCAGACCGACGCCCCAGAGGACAATCAGTAGCGGCCAATACCTCTCGAAAAAGGGCCCGATGCCAATTTCAGGATGAAATTGATGCACCAACAGAAGCACCCCGATGACGATGATGATCACTCCACCGAAAATGGAGCGCCGATGGTGGTAGTAGTAAGGCATCAGCTTAGTGGCGGCGGTGCGGAGGGAGGAGCCGGCGGTTGCTGCGCCGGAGGCGGCGTCTGTTGCCATTGCGCGCGAGCGTCAATGTGGCCTTCGGTGGACGCCGTGTCCGAAAGCAGCTTCACCGCGCCAACGACAATTATTAAGATCGGCCAGGTGCGGTCAAATCCGAATTGCCAGCTGTACTGCCCGATGAAAAAGAGCACACCCACCGTGATTATTATCGCGGGGCCCATCAAGCCGCGCGTCCGGCAGTAAGCGCAACCGCAGCTTCTCCAACGAGACATTTGTTCCTCCTAAGTTACGATCCTGCGTTTGAAAAGCAGAGCTACGCCTACGGCAACGATCACCAGCGGCCATAAATATTCAATCCAGCGTGAATTCAGGACACCCATGGTTGCCAGCAGGCAGATCACGCCAATCACGATAATCACAATCGAGCCCGTGTAGTTCCGGTGTACTGCCGAGGCTTGCGCGCTTGTAGCATCCCCAGCAGAGGCAGGCGCCGGTGGCGCTGTCTCGCCGAAGAATCCCGTGACCGGAAGTCCCATGCGCTTGGCGCGCGCCGTGCGGTACGCCTCGATGGGCATGTAGCAATAAAAGACACCGAGAAAAATGCCGAGGAGCGCCTGCAAGCCGCCCGGAGTCGCATCGCTGTTCAACGCGGCAATGACGCCTCCAAAGATGATTACGTGAATGAGGCCCTTGATGTATTCGCCGTTGTAGACCGCGCCGAGGCCCGGGATGAAGCCGAGCGCGCAAGCCGTCCCGGGATTCGGTCCCTCGTGCTGCGCCGGCGCCGCATAAACATATGTCGGAGTTGCTGCAGGCGGAGCGAAAGACGCCGCAGGTGGTGCAAAATGAGCCGCACCGGCGGCCGCTTGCGGAGCGGCCATCATGTTGGCGAGGCACTGCTCGCAGTAGAGCGCTCCGCGAACTTCACGGGCGCACTGCTGGCACAGCGGCTTGCCGCAGTTGCGACAGAAGCCGGTGGCATCGGTATCAGGATGAACGGCGCATTTCATGGGTCGCTCCTGCCCGGCGCAATTACAAACAGCGCAGCAACCGAAAAGCCGTCGCTCTCGTAGCTGCGCTGAGATTGGCGCGGGGGCTTGGATTCTTGTTGTGATGGCGTTGTGGAAGGCGCCTGCTGGTTGGGCGCGTTGCTCGCTGGTTGCAGGCGCGACTGAATCTCATAGACAACACGAAGATCATTCACAAATTTCACGCTGCGCGCAAACGCAAGGTGTGCATGCCGGTCGGCGGAATGAAACATGTTCACGGGATTGAGATCCGCCGCGGTCAGTTGCGAAGCCTTCACACCGGCGGCATGAAAGATGATCAGCGCAGTGGCCAGGACCATCACTGCCCCCGTCGCAAAGCGCGGCTGCCACAGCACAGGAATCCAGCTCAGCCAGTTGCGCTTCGCTTTGCGCGGGCCAAGCGTCTGATCCAGGATTCGCGAAGCCAGCATCGGCGGAGCAGGCTCAAGTTCAAGTGCGCGCAGGCTTGCGGTGACATGGCTCACCTGCGCAAGCAGCGGCGTGCAACTCGGGCACGCGTCGACATGCTCGCGAAATTCCGCGCGCTCCGCCGGCGTGAGAGCGTTATCGAGATAATCGCTCAGCCGCTCTTCGACTTGGATGCAGCTCCAGCTCATATTTTGGCCTTCTGTCCTACGAAGGCTTGACCCCCATTTCCCCCAAAATTCGCGCTAATTCGATCCGGCCACGATTGATTCGCGATTTTACCGTACCTTCGGGCACCGACAGCACCTGCTGAATTTCGTTGTATTCCAAACCCTGCAAGTCGCGGAGAATCACCGCTTCTCGCAAATCCGGCGACAAACGCGAAAGCGCGTGCTGCACCTGCGAGCTCAATTCCTGCGCCATCGCGGCCTTGTCCGGCGTGCGCACTGGCGAATGCTTTTCCTCGACTACCGGAAGCACATCCTCGAGCGCATCGGTCATTCGATCGCGCCGCGAGCGGCGATAATGATCCACCAGCAGGTTGCGCGTGACGCTGGTCAGCCACGTCGGAAAGCCGCCGTACGCCGTCCGGTAGCTTGCAAGCGTCTTGTAGATTCGCAGGAAAACTTCCTGGCTGAGGTCTTCGGCTTCCGTGGAATTGTTCGTAAAGCGATAGCATAAGTTGTAGACGCGCCGCGCGTGACGCCGCACAAGCTCCTCCCATGCCGGTCCATCGCCCCGGAGGCACCGCTGGACCAGTTGGGCGTCCGCTTCCAATCGTCATTTTCCTCGCACAGAACATTACGCTCGGCCTCAATCTATGAAACGCAAAAACAGGCCGAAAAGTTCCGTACCGGAGCGGCATCTTAGCTGTGTCAGGAATGTAAGACAAGGCCGCACCTCCAGCTCAATGGCCTGAAGGTGACGTTCAAATGGGATTGCAAACTCGGCCTAAATGAATAATTCTTCGTCCGGCTGCGTTCCACTGCCGCTGCGCGCGCTGCGTTCGCCGCGAATGAAATCGATGCCAGTGCGGATGCCCTTGAGCACCGCAGAAGCCTGCTGCAACGGGCCAAATACGGTTCTGCGAAGCTTCAAGCCCGCGTCTTCCACGGCTTCCAGCGTGCCCGTGATAATTGCGTCCGCGCGGATAATCTGAGCGCGCATCCGATCGAGTGAATCCGTCACTACGCGGTCGATCTTTTGCGCTTGGCCGCGCGCCAGCCGCGTCATTTCCGCTGCATCGGTAACTATGCTGGAAATCTTGTCTTCGGAGGTCTCCAGAATCCTGTTGAACCGGAAAAGCAGCGGATCCATTTTCTTCTGCATTTCGTGGACGACTTGATGAACTTCCTTGCTCATCTGGCGCATGGCGACAAGCATCCCGCCCAGAAAAAGCATCTGCAGAACTACAGAAATGGCAATGACGACGAAGATCGCGATCAACCAACCGTTCGTGACCATGAACTTTTCTCGATTCCCGCCGCGTTACTGCGCTTTGGTCCTTTCGCGCTGGTAGGTTTCCTTGCCGGCTTCCACCGCGGCAGCGAGGGAGCCTTTTTCGCGGTTGATGATCTCTTTGCTGCGCTCAATCAGATCTTCGGCGCGCTCGCGCAATTCGCGCGCTTTTTTTTGGGCGTACTCGCGGCCCTCATCGGCCTTCTGTGCGAGAAAATCCCGTGTTTCCTCGCCTGACTTTGGCGCAAAAAGAATGCCCACCAGAGTTCCAATCCCCAGACCCACGATGAAATAGCTGATTTTCGCTCCAACGTTCTCTGCCATCTCATGCCTCCTAATCCCTCAACGTAGCATACACCCCGAGAGCAGGCAACAAGTGTAAGCTGTATGTGTCTCAAGGATTTCGCTGTATCCATACGGTGCCGGATGGACTTCATCAAGTCGGACGGCACCAGCCCCGCCCGCAACAGTTTCAGGCTCGGATTATGAAGCAGCTTTTCGCGCTTCGTCGGCTTTGCTGTGGAGGAATTCATGAAGCTTCTCTGCTTTTGCGCGCGGCAAGGCAGCCGCCAGCTCGCTGACCGACATTTGCCGCAGGCGCGCTACGCTGCCGAATTTTTTCAGCAGCTTGCGCGCAGTATGCTCGCCGATTCCCGGTATGCTCGTCAGCGATGTAGCCACGCGGCTCTTTCCCCGTCGCAATCGATGAAAAGTGACAGCGAAGCGATGGGTTTCGTCCCGAATCTGCTGAATGACGTGGAGAATCGGAGAGTGGTGATCGAGACGAATTGGGTCGCTTTCGCGCCCCGGCATGAACAGCAATTCCTCTTTTTTCGCGATGCTCGCGAGCGGCTGCGCCGTCAAGCCAAGCGAATTCAACGCTTCAGCAGCCGCGTGCAGTTGGCCGATGCCGCCATCAATGAGAATGAGGGAAGGGAGCGGACGCTTTTCTTCAATGAGCCTGCGATAACGGCGCGTGACTGCTTCGCGCATGCTGGCGAAATCATCGCGTAGAAGTGAATCCTCCAGGCTCCGGTAATCGGCCGATATCGCTGCACCGCCTCC
>JASHYE010000159.1 GCA_030043155.1 Candidatus Acidiferrales bacterium
AGAACGGTAGCGTTATCACTGTTTGATCTATGCAGCGATTCTGCGGGCGACAGCCATAGCCGAAATAGTGCGAAAGCTGCGTTTGGGCCGGTTGCGGGACTTGCGAGGTCAGCGCAGGAAACAAGTTGGGGATCGCAATCAGGGCATAGCACAGAATTACGAAAGGCAGAACCCACACCCACAGCATGGGTTTGTAGTAGGGTGAATACGAGTATAGCCATCCTAGTATCAAGGCCAATGATATCTGAATCGGAAAATATGGAGTTTCGGTCAAAATCCGATGCGCATAATGGGCAGAAACTGGTCGGCCGAATACACGAAGCAGTTCAAAAGGTAATCCCGTCGTCTCAGTTGCCGTTGCGATTGTGCCCCATGTAGCTAGAAACTGAAATACCACAAACACAATCGCGACCTTGACGAATGACCTCGCGGAGTAATTAGTATCCATGAGAATTCCGTCGTGTTCGTTCTAACGGCTTAATTTAGATACATTACCGCCATTGTGACCTGTCGCCATCAATCCGCACGTAAACAGCGTGATACGACACAAGTTCGAAGGTTTCTCCTATTCGCGCCGCGTTGCGCGCGATGTCATATTCTTGGTTTTTCCGGGAACCGTCTTCGCGCCCGCTACTCTTACTTGCCTCCCGGATTTGCTGGCGGCTGGCCCTGGCTAGCCGGAGGAGTGATCCCGTTCATCCGCAAATACTCCTCCATTTGCCCGTAATGATCGAACGCGTGCGTGCAGGCGAAGCTCGCCAGCGCCAACCGCGTGTTCAGGAACGGTACCGGCGGTTTGCTCACAATAGTTGTGGCATTCCTCGGCGTAATTGTAGCGATGGCGCGATGACCGAGCGCATAGGAGTCTTTGAGATACTTAAGAATTTGCTCTTTCGTCTGAATGGAATCAGGGCCGTTGTTTTGCTTGTTGCTGGCAATGCTCGCCGGAGTCGGTTGGCCAAGAATCGCGTCGAAGAAGTAATAATTGGCGGTTGCGACGTGCTTGACCTCCTGCGCGAAAGTTCGCACTCCACTATAGTTCCCGTCGGAGGAGGGAGGCGCGAAAGAATACTTCTCGGCGGGCATGGCTTCCGCGGCGGCGACTACTTGGCTTTCCACAAGGCCCAGTTGCGCCTGCAGTACCGACGAAATCGTCGTCAGCCCCGCAGCCTTCTTCATCGGCGTCGTCTGTTGCGCCTGAGCGCTCATCGCAACAGCAAACAAACCCACTGACACCACTAGCAGTCGCGCTGCTCTTTTCATTTTTTGCTCCTCAGTTTTTTCGTTCCGTCCAGCGGCCCAGGTTCCTTAGCCCACCATTTCAAATTCTGTTGTCACCGGCGTCCCGCGCACCACCGACTGTGTCACCGGCGACCCATCCACTGCCAGCTTCCAAATTTCCCGCAATGTCTTCTCGTCTGCGTCCGCGCGCACAAATGCCTTTGCCTTGATTCCCCGGTATCCCGGATTGCCCGAATCATCGAGTCCCGCCCACTTCAATATGTTGTCGAAGTTTCCTTCGAGCGCGATTTCCAAGTCGTGAATTTTCACTCCCCGCTTCGTTGCGTTCAGAATGAAACCCACCGTCATGCACGCGCCGATTGCCGATAGCAACTGCTCGTGCGCGCTCGCCGCCAAGTCCGTCGCGTCCAAGCCCCCGGGTTCGTCCATCTCAGATGCGTGCGTCCGCATGTACGCCTTCGCGCGGAAGCCGTCCTGCCAAACCACCCGCGACTTCCACGGCCCGCTGATGCCTTTCAGCACTTCGGGCTGCTTCATCGAACACAAAATTTCATTCAGTTTCTCGGGCCGCAATCCGTTCAATCTTCCTTCTGACATTTTCGCCTCCGCCATTTTTTCTCTCCTCTTCCATTGCGTATTTGGCCCTGAATTTCCTGCTCGTCACTCGTCACTTGCCACTTGTCACAGCTCTTAATTCACCGCTGCTTTCCCCTGGAATTCTCCGCGCAGTTGCTTCGCGGCCTCAGAAATCGCCGCCATCTTTCGCGTCGCAACGTCCGCCGTATTCACGTTTCGTTCCGCGAACGTCCCGAATCCGCAATCCGGATTGAGGAAAATTTTCTCTGGATCGTAAAACTTCGCCAGCTCCCTCACTCGCGTCACGATTTGCGCCGGCGTTTCGATTTCATCCGTGCGCGGATTCACGACTCCCAGTCCGATCTCTTTCTCGTTTTTGTATTCCTTGAACACTTCCAGCTCACCCGCTCGGGGCGTCGCAAACTCCAGCACCAGTTGATGAATGTTCATGCGCATCAAATACGGCAGCATCGGCCCGTAGTTTCCCTTGAGCAGCACTTCTTCCTTTCTGCTCCAATTTCCCCGGCAAACGTGCACGCCGAACCGCACACCGTCAAACCCCTCCGTGGTTTCATTCATCAGCCGCACCGCTAATTCCAGCTCGTCGCTGGGGTCACGCCGGTTCGGCAGCGCCGCGCACATGAACGTCTCCGTGCTCTCCGCGCCATAAACAATTTGGCTCAAGATTGGCTCGTCAAACTGAATGAACTCTACACCCTTGGCCTTCAGGTCTTTCACTTCCTTCCGCAGAATCTTCACCACGTCCCGCGCCAGCTCTTCCGGAGCGCCGTAAACTTTATCCGACAGTCCTTCGAACCAGCTCGACCGCGTCAGCATGTACGGCCCGGGCAGCGGTACCTTCAGCGGCCGCTTGGTATGTTTCTTGGCGAAGTCCACTTCGTCCTGCGCCAATCCATTTTTCTCGCGCAGCCGCTCCACCACGATCGGGCTCTTGATTGCAAACGCTGGCACGTCCAGCGCTCGCAACACTTCTTCGTATCGCGCGCGGTCCTTCATGTAGTCCATCAGCTCGGAAACTTTCATCAGCCGCATTCCGCCCAGCTTCTCGACCACGAATGAATAAAAATTGTCGCGCCGCTGCTCGCCGTCCGTCGGAATGTCCACGCCGGCCTTCTCCTGCGCCTCCAGACATTCCACCACCGCGCGATCCGCTACCGCTTGGAATTCCTGCTCCGTCCCCTCGCCGGACTGTCGCTTCCGCAACGCCTGAAT
>JASHYE010000160.1 GCA_030043155.1 Candidatus Acidiferrales bacterium
AAGAAGAAAACCTATACTACGCACCATCGCCATTACCGTGGCCTGCCTACCTACGTCTCCGATCCCGGCGCGGGCGACGATACCCAATTTGACGATCCCATCGTCCGCCAGGCAGCTCTGGAAGGCCTTGGCAACCAGAACGGTTCAGTTGTCGCCGTTGATCCGTCGGACGGCCGCATACTCAGCATCGTCAATCAAAAGCTTGCTTACTCTTCTGGATTCGAACCTTGCTCAACAATAAAACCCGTGATTGCCGTGGCCGCGCTTGAGAAGGGAATCATCACGCCAGACACGATGATCCGCATCGGCCGCCGCCGCTATATGGATTTGACCGAAGCGCTTGCACATTCCAATAATCAATTTTTTGAGGAATTGGGCCGCCGTCTCGGCTTCAGCGCGGTCTGGCAATACGACCACATTTTCGGCATTGGCGAACGCACTGGTTTTGACATCGACGGCGAACAGCCCGGCTTTTTGCCCGCCACGCCTCCGGCCTATGGTGGAGTCGCCCGGATGTGCAGTTTCGGCGAGGGCATTCGCATCACGCCCCTCCAGCTTGCCGCAATCGTTTCGACGATTGCCAATGGCGGCACGATGTACTACCTGCAGTATCCGCAGAGCACCGAAGAGGTGCACAATTTCGCGCCGCGCGTCCGCCGCACACTGGAAATCGCTCCGATGCTGCCGGACCTTCGTCAGGGCATGCTGGCCGCTGTGCTTTACGGAACGGCGCGCCAGAGCAATGACCCGGACGGCGAACAGGCGCTGGGCAAAACAGGTACTTGCAATGATGAGACTCAAGGCGGGCGGTTGGGATGGTTCGCTTCCTATGCCGGACAGGAGCCGCCGAGCATCGTCCTTGTGGTTTTGCTGCGCGGCCGGATGCGCATTGTCAACGGGCCGCACGCTGCGGACGTCGCCGGCAAGATCTACCACGATCTCTACGAACAGAAGTATTTCGTCGCCAAGCCAGCCGAAAATGCCTCAGCCGTCACGCCAGGCGGCGGGCGCTGAATTCATTCCGCAAACAATGAAGTCTTAATCCGCTGCCAGATGACGCACGGCAAAATGAGTGTGCTGCGATTGCGGAATGGGATGGGTGGGGAAGCGCGCTTCGTAGCAACTGTCACAGATTTCTTCCACGCCATCGGTCACACGGCGCGCCCGGAAGTGCAGTCCGCAATCGGCGCATACCAATTCAGGTCCTGCGGCGATCCTCTCGTTGTTCATTAGACGCTCCTTTTCTCCCCTCTACGCCGGCTCTCCGGGAACTCTCGTTCGGAGAAATAGCTCCACAAGGCTCGTCCATTAAGCGGCACCATTTATGATTGACCAATAAAGTGTTCGCCCGAGTTCAAGCAGTTTAAATACGCAGCGCTTCGGTCAGGAGGAGCGGCCGGAGGATTTGTATAAAATAGCCGTTCGCAACGGCGCTTAATTCCAGCTTGGCGGCTCAGACGAGCGGGCGTATTCTTGGCAGGGTCATCATGGCATCCAGCCGCCTGAGGGGGCGCGTGAGCCGCAAAAAGCTCATTTCCTGGTCTGTGATAGCGGTAGTCGCGCTCTTCCTGATTGCCGCCTCGTACGGCAAGCGAATCACTTCCGAACGGCGGCTAATTCGAGAGCTTGCGCTTGCCGGCCAGCGAATTCCCGTACCACCCCCTAAGCTCGTCATCACCTCGTTCACCGTTCCGCGTGGCCTGCCCTTCGCCATGGTCCTTTCGCGCATGAACGTGGACGCGCAGACCACAAGCGAAATGGTCGCCGCCGCACGGCACGTATTTGATTTCCGCATGCTTCAGGCGGGCAATGAGTTGAAGATTGCCCGCACACTGTATGGCGAACTCGCCGAACTGCGTTATCAGATCGATCCGGAGCGATTCCTCTCCGTCGTTCGCCACGACGGCCAGTTTCAGGCTGAAGTTCAGACGATACCGACGACGGTCGAAACCGACGCTGTTTTCGGCAAAATTGACGGCTCGCTCTTCGAAGGCGTCACGCAAGCGGGTGAATCCCCCGAACTGGCCATGCGCATCGCCGATATTTTTAGCTGGGATCTGGACTTTTACACCGATCCGCGTCCGGGCGACATGTTCCGCGTTGTCGTGGAGAAAAAGAAAGTCGCTTCCGGCCAGACCATCGCCTACGGCAAAATTCTCGCAGCGGAATATGTGAATGAGGGACATCCCTATCGCGCCGTGCTTTTTCACGATCCGAACGGCACCGCTGCCTACTACACGCCGGACGGCAAATCACTGAAGAAAGCGTTTCTGCACTCGCCGCTGAAGTTCGCCGCGGTGATCACGTCGCATTTCAGCTATCACCGTTTTCATCCCATTCTGAAAATTTACCGGCCTCATCTGGGCACTGATTACGCCGCGCCCATCGGTACGCCGGTGCAGTCGATCGGCGACGGGCGCGTGATTTACGCGGGACGCAAGGGCGAGGACGGGAACTTGGTGAAGATCCAGCACTCCAATGGATACAACAGCTATTACATGCACCTGTCGCGAATTTTGGTTCGCGTGGGACAGCACGTCGCGCAAGGGCAGACCATCGCGCGCGTGGGAATGACGGGGCTCGCGACTGGCCCGCATCTCGACTTTCGTATCGAACGCCACGGGCAATTCTTGAATTTCGAGCATCTGCCGCTTCCGCCATCGGAGCCGGTAGCGCGCCGCGACATGGCTGAATTCACCGCCGTCCGCGACAGCGAAATGTCGCTTCTGCCTCAGCCGGGAACATCATTTGCATCGGCGACGGTGCCATCATCTTCCGTTCCAACTACTACTGCTCCGACCGCTCCAAATCCGCGGTGAGCGTAATTTGCTTGCGCAAACTGAGGGCTTTCGGTAGCCTCCCCGATTTACGCCTTTGAAAAAAACGGTAAAGATATCGGCCGGTGTATTCCTGGCGTTGATCGTCGTCGCCGTCGTTGCGATTACGTTCACGATTGGCTGGCATCCCTTCATTGGCCCGCGGGCGAGGCCGCTAACCAATCGGTCATTTGCCGCTACGCCGGGACGCCTTGCGCGCGGGCGCTACCTTGTCGAGAACGTCGCCGGCTGCATGGAATGCCACTCGCCGCACGACTGGGCAGCGCCAGATGTACCCATTCCTCCTGGAATGGAAGGGGCAGGCGAAGTTTTTCCCTTGGCCAACTTGCCCGGCAAAGTTGTCGCGCCGAATCTGACTCCGGACCAGCAAACGGGCGCGGGTTCATGGTCTGACGATCAACTCGCTCGCGCGATCCGCGAAGGCGTCGGGCACGATGGCCGGGCGCTTTTTCCGATCATGCCGTATCTGGATTATCACAGTATGTCGGATGAGGATCTTGCGTCGGTGATCGTTTTTCTGCGCTCGCTCAAGCCTGTCCACAATCCACTGCCGCCGACGCAAATCATTTTTCCTGTGAACTATCTAATCCGCGATGTCCCGCAACCGCTAACGGCGCCGGTTCCTCCACCGGATGTCTCCACGCCAGTGGAGCGCGGCCTCTATCTTGTTACCATCGC
>JASHYE010000161.1 GCA_030043155.1 Candidatus Acidiferrales bacterium
GGATGCGGGGGCTGGAGCAAACGCAAAACACTTTATGGCGGAGATGCCTGGAGCCAGCGCGAAGACGACTTGCTCGACCCTGCGCGAGATGCGGCGAAGATTCGCGCTTTTTTTGTTCATCCTGATTGGGCGCGCCGCGGCATTGGCACGATGATTCTCGATGCTTGCGAAGCGGCTGCGCGAGAAGCAGGCTTTCGCCGCTGCGAAATGGGAGCCACGCTAACGGGTGTGCCCTTTTATCGAAATAGAGGCTACGCGGAACTGGAGCGCTTAGAAGTTCCGCTGGCCGCGGGTGAATCACTTCCCATCGTCCGCATGGCGAAAAGCTTCTAACTTGCCCAGAGTGAATGCAGCTACTCGTAGTCGGAAAGAGTGCGGGCCATCAGCCGGAGGCGGTCATCGGCGCGCGCGAAGATGCTGCCCAACTCAAATTTGCCGCCGCCGTCGCGGCATCCGGCTTTAAGGCCAGTGAGAATTTCGATTCCTTCATCGATGGTTGCAACAGAGAATATGTGGAACTTGCCTTTGGCAACGGCGTCCACGATGTCGTCGCGCAGCATCAGGTCATCGACGTTTTCAATCGGAATTAGCACTCCCTGGGTGCCTGTGAAGCCTTTCACGCGGCAAACGTCGTAGTAGCCTTCGATTTTTTCATTCACGCCGCCGATGGGCTGAATATCGCCCTGCTGATTGACGGAGCCAGTGACGGCAAGATCCTGGCGAATGGGCGCGCCGGAGAGCGCGGAAAGCAGCGCGTAAATTTCGGTTGAGCTGGCGCTGTCGCCGTCGACTCCGGAATACGATTGTTCGAAGCAGACGCTTGCGGCGAGCGAGAGCGGCTTATCCTGCGCGAACATGCGGCGCAGGTAGCCGGAAATGATGTGCATGCCTTTGTCGTGAATGCGGCCGCTGAGATTCGATTCGCGCTCGATGTTGATGATTCCCGATTTTCCGAGCGCCGCCGAAGCAGTGATGCGCACCGGCTTGCCAAAAGCGTAGCCGCCAAGCTCCATCACGCTCAGGCCATTCACTTGGCCGACGCGCTCGCCCGAAACGTCGATCAGGATCAGTCCCTTTTCGATCATTTCCTGGATTTTTGTTTCGATCAGATTATGGCGGTCGATTTTGGCTTCGAGTGACTGGCGAACGTGGACCGCAGTGACAATGGATTGATGTTCCTGGCGCGCCAGATAGCTCGACTCGCGGGCCACATCGGCGATGTCGAAAAATCGCGCGGTGACCTTCCCTCGGCGGCCCGCCTGACGCACGCCGTGCTCCATGAGCGCAGCGATAGCTTCGCGATTGAACGGCAGAAGATTTTCATCGTCGCAAAGCTTGCGCAGGCGCCCGCAATAATGCGCGATGACTTCGTCACTCCACTTCATTTCCTCGTCAAACTCCACGCGCAGTTTGAAAATCTTCTTGAAATCGTCTTCGAAGTTGTAAAGCAACTCGTACATTTCACGGTCGCCGATCAGAACAATCTTCACGCGAATGTCGATTGGCTCGGGCTTCATCGCGGCGGTGCTGAAAGGAAAAAACACGTCGATGGGTTGGATTTCGAGCTTGCTGTGATTAAGCGTGCGTTTGAGCGTGCGCCAGACGCCCGGCTCGGTGAGCGTATCGAGCGCATACATGATGAGGAAACCGCCATCGGCTCGCAGTAGCGAGCCCGCGCGCAAGTCCATGAAATCGGAGCTCCAGCCGCCACGCGCATCGTAACTGCGATGAATCGTGCCAAAGAGATTTGCGTATGTCGGAATCGTCTCGAAAATCACTGGACAGGATTCGCGCTCGCCATGCGCGAGAATCACGTTGACTCCATAAACCCGAAAAGGATCGCGATCGGAGCGCTCGGGGCGCAAAGCTGCTGCGGCATCTGATGCGGGCGACTGCTCTTCTTCCCCTTCACGCTCTTTGAACGGCTCGAGATTGTCCAAAATGTGGTGGCGGACTTCTTCAAGATATTCCGCTACGTGCGAATCCGCGTATTTTTCTTTCAATTCTTCGATGACGCCGTCCACCAAAACCGAAGCGGCTTCCTGCTCGAGATAGCTCATTTCGCTCGCGAGTTCGCGGGAAAGAGTAAGCGTTTTGCGGTAAACGACGGTGAATTCCTGGCGAAATTGGTCGTACTTTCGCTCGAGTTCCTCGGCTGCAGTGCTTTCGATTTTTCCTTCCTGCACGAGCTTGGGGATTTCTTCGATTGGGACCATCGCGCCTTCGAGGACAGGGAAGATTTCGGGCAGCGCAACTGCGCCGACCTGCATGCGGCCGAGGGCGAATTGCTCACGTGCAATGCGATGCGTGAAATCGTCCATCAATTCTTTTTCCCGTTGCGTGTAACGATCAACGATGCGCGCCTTCTGGCGCTGGAAAGGCTCGCCCTCGAAGACCTGCGGAATGCGCCGGCGGAGAAACTCGATGCCGGATTGCACTTCTTTGCGAAAGGCGTTGGCCTGACCGGGCGGGAGAGTGATCAAGCGCGGGCGGTCCTGATTTTTGAAGTTGTTCACGTAGCAGCGATCTGGTGAGAGCTGCGTTTTCGGTCCAATGCTTTCAATCATCCGAACAATCATGCCGCCGCGGCTGGTTCCGGTGAGCCCGCAGACGAATACGTTGTAGCCCTGCGCGGTCATGTCGACGCCCATACGCAAGGCACGCAGCGCGCGCTCCTGGCCGATTTCGCTGCCGATGTAAGGCGCTTCCGTGGAGCTGGCGTAGGGAACCTTGGCCGGGTCGCACCGCCAGCGCAGTTGCTCCGGCGCGAGTTCCTTGATCTTCGGCGTTTTAGGATTCATCGAATTTCTGCGAAATTGCGCAACGCCGAGGCCATCTCAGGTTGCGCCTGTGCATTATACGTGTCCCTGCCAAAAAGGAAGCCGAAAGTGCGTGACGTGGAATCGCAACCCGCACCCTCGGGAGGAAATGCGCGCGAATTGCTCATACGCTTTCGGCGCGATGGCGCTCTCCCGCGTACAAATCGAGCAAGCTAGCGAACGTGGCGACAATGATCGGCCCCAGCACGATTCCGAGTAATCCAAATACGGCAATGCCTCCAATCACCGCAATGAAAACAATCAGCCCATTCATGCGCGCGCGGCCGCTCAGAAAGAGCGGTCGCATGAGATTGTCAATTAGCCCGGCAAAAACGGTGATGATGATCGCCAGAAGAATCGCTTTTCCCCAGTGTCCGCCAACAATTTCGCCGATCATTGCCGGAATCCAGATAACCAGGTCGCCGACCACCGGCAGAAGGGAAAAAAATGCGATCGCCACGCCCCAGAAAACCGGGGCTGTAATACCTACGATGGCGAACCCGATACCGCCCGCGAGCCCATGAATTAGCGCGGTCGCCAAAGTCATGGTTACACTGGCAAAAATCAGTTCGCGTGATTTGCCCACGACTTCTTCACGTGAATCCCGGTCAAAAGGCAACACCTGGCGAAGGCGCGTCATAATTTCCGCGCTGTCGCGGAAAAAATAGAACATGGCGATGATGGTGACCACCAGGTCGAAAATGAAGATGGCGACGTTGCGCAGCAGGACGCCAATTTTCGAGGCCAAAAAAGTTGCGCTCGCTTCAATGGCATGGTGCAAAAGCTGCGACAGGCTCTCCGGCGTCAGGCCAGGAATGTGAGCGGTGAGCCATTCCCAGGAGCGGTCGAACCGGCTCAGGCCGCCATTCCCAAGTCCGCGCTGCACGGCGGATGCGGCCTGCAGGCCCTGATGAACGAAAGAAATTCCTATGCCGATCGCGGGAACAATCAACAGCAAAGTGACGAGGACAGTGCAGGAGATCGCAGCGCGCCCGCGCCCCCATTCCTTCTCAATGCGCTTGTTCAGCGGATCGAACACAACCGCGAGAACCGCGGCCCAGCAGAGCGGCGCGAGAAACGGTTCGAATACGAGATAAGTAAAATACAAGAGCAACGCGATGATCAAATAGAAGAAGACAACGCCGAGGCGTTGTTGTTGTATGGTGCGGTAGGGCAAGGAAGCTGTCGCGCTCCGTGTTTATTCAGACTCTAAAGCAAAGAGCATCCTTAGTGTTCTTTCGGGCTTTGTCAACTGGGGGTTGTAACTGGTTGGTCCGGATGGCGTGGAATGGGCAGCCACCGCCCTTACAGCCAAAATCAGTCGCGGTAAACAAACTCCAATTGAATGCCCGCGACCTCGATGAGGTCGCCAGAAGAAAGTATTGTCGGATGAATCACCGGCTGGCCATTGACGGTCGGCACGCGATCGGCGGCACCGATGTAGTAGGAGTTGTCTTCGCGGCGATTGATCTGAGCGGCGGCCTTCGGTGCAAACCAGCCCTTCAGTTTCACGGTGGCCATCGATGATTTTCCGATGACAGTGAGTTTGTCGGTCAGCGTGTACTCCTGTTTATCGGTTTTACCTTGGCGGACGATGAGCGTCGCCAATTTGATGCGTGCGGGCGCGACCTGCGAGCTTTCGCCGACGGCAGCAACCTTTTGCAGGAATTCCCGCCGCTCTTTCGTATCGAGCATGACCGTCTCGTTGATCTTGGGTGCGGCCGGTTTGGGCATACCTCCTTTCCAGAAAGGATCTTTGGGTTCGCGAGATTCCGTGACGATGATTGTGTGTTTTCCGATGACGACGGAATCGCCAGGCTTGAGAGAAACGATTTTCACACGCTGTCCGTTTACGAATGTACCGTTCAGGCTGCCAAAGTCCTCAAGCATGAGGCGCCCATCTTCGTTGAAAACGCGGGCATGATAGTGCGACACGGCTGGGTTGTCGATGACGAGACCATTATCCGGTGAACGCCCGATGCTGACCTCTTTTACCCCGACCGGCGTTTCTGTCAGGACTGAATTTTCGAATTTCAAGATCAGTTTGGCCATTCCCATTCTCCCCCAAATTATCAAGAATGCTTCAGCCAGCGTCCCAGGCGTTCAAAAGCTCCGACGAGTTTTGGCAGATGCCGTAGCACAATGGCCGTGATGTTGTCACTGCCTCCAGCTTGGTTCGCCAAATAAACCAGTTGCTCCGCAGCCATTTCCGGATCTTCGTTTTCCGCGAGCACGCTGGCAATCTGCGCATCCGAAAGCTCCTTGGTCAGGCCATCGGAGCAGAGCAACAGCACATCGTCATCCGCAAAAAACTCTTCATTGACTTCCACGTTGATTTCAGTATCGACGCCGACAGCGCGCATTAGCACGTTTTGCAAAGTGCTGTTGCTGGCCTCCTGCGGAGTCATGAGCCCGCGACGCACTTGCTCTTCGATGAATGAGTGATCCTGGGTCAGGCGCTCCAGGTTGCCATTTCTGAGTCTGTAAACGCGGCTGTCGCCTGCGTGCGCGATGCTGACCCGCTCCTCGGAAAGCATGACGGCTACTACAGTGGCGCCCATTCCGCGCAGATCATCGTGTTCTTGTGAAACCTGGTGAACGGCTGAATTTGCGAGGCGAATTGCGCTGGCAAGGCGGTTGCCCGCTTCTGAAACTCCATCCAGAGCCTGGCCGGTCAAAGGCAGCGACCGGTTGGCATGGGCTTCGCGGCAATGCGCGATGACTGTGTCCGTCGCGAGCCGGCTCGCGACTTCTCCTGAAGATTGGCCTCCCATTCCGTCAGACAAAACGAATAGTCCAATATCGGAGGCGACGCGAAAGCTGTCCTCATTGTTTTCGCGGGCGCGGCCCACGTCGGTACATGCACCGAATTCAATTTCGATCATGTTCTCAGTACTCATTTTGTCGGTTCGCGCCGTTCTCACTCTGGCTGGTTCCCGCTTTCACCCTGTGTGCTGTTGGGAATCCGATGCTTCTGAGCCATGCCAGCACCTCTTCTTCTGCGGCCTGTTTGTAAGGGCCCGTGAACACGACAAAAAACTGCTGACCCTGAGGAGTGCGTCGCGGCCTGATGGCCACTGGCAAGTTTTGCGCCTCGATCCGCTGAGCGACTTCCTGCGCGCGCTCCTGCCTTTCAAACCGACCAACCCAAATGAAAGTATTCGCAGTGTCTGACGCAGCTCTTGGAGTGCGATTGCCCCACTCCATGCGAGGGAAAACTTTTGCCACACTAGGCTTCGGCTCCGCAGGAGCAACAGGCTTGACTGCCGTTTTATCGGCGGTTTTCGGGGTTGTTTCTGGCACGACCGTTGGCGTCGTTTCAGGAGTGGGAGCCACAAACGCTTCCGCCGGAGGAGTCGGCGCAGAAGCTACAGTCGGCGACTGAATCTGGGCCACCTTTTTGTTCAGTTGCATGGCTCTGAGGCCGACCAAGATCAGCAGCGCTACTGCTAGTATTGCGGCCACGCGTAGGGCACTCGATTTTCCCTTAGGCTCTAGGACCAATGTTGGTTGAGCATGCGCGAGGACCGCTGGTGGCGTAGCGCGAAGCGCAGAAGCGCCCGCAAGGGCTAAAGCCGCGGGAGCCATGGGCGCGCCGGTGACTCGCGTGGAGCGCAACGTGTTCTCCAGTTCCACTACGGATTGGAACCGCTTCGCAGGGTCTTTTTCGAGGCACTTCAAAATTGCGCGCTCGACGTATACCGGAATATTCGGGTCGATATCATGCGGTGGCACAGGGGCCTCTTGCATCTGCTTGACCGCGATCGCCACCGGCGTATCAGCGCGAAATGTTTCCGAGCCCGTGAACATTTCATAGAGCACCAGGCCAAGCGCGTAAATGTCAGTGCGATAATCCACAGGCTTCCCAGAAACCTGCTCAGGAGCCATGTATGCAGGAGTACCAATCATTGCACCAGTCAGGTGCGTACCTGATTCCATGGAGCGCGCGATGCCAAAATCCATGATTTTCACATTGCCCTGACTGTCAATCATGACGTTTTCGGGCTTGAGGTCACGATGGATAATGCCTTGAGCGTGGGCCTCCTTCAGCCCGGAGCAAATCTGCAGCGCCAGATCAACTCCCTTGCGCACAGGCAAGCCGCCGAAGCGGCTCAGCACCGAGCGCAGGCTCTCGCCTTCCACGAACTCCATTGAGGTGTACGCAATTCCCCCGATGCGATTGAATTCGTATACACGGCAGACGTTCTTGTGGGTGATCTTCCGCGCAAAGAGCAGCTCGTTTTTGAAGCGCTCAGTGGTGGCCTGATCGGAAGCAATTTCGGATTTGATGAGCTTCAGCGCAACAATCTCCCCAGTTTCGCGGTCGCGCGCTTTATAAACGTTGCCCATGTTGCCGTGGCCCGCTTCGCTCAAGACGTCGTAACGCTGCGAGAGGGCGGCCAAGCTACCCGAGCTCAGGTTGAGACTCGGAAGCGGCGAGTTGCCCGATGACGAAGAGCGATTGTTTGAGTTTGTTCCGGTTGGCGCGGCGGACAGATTGTCCAGCAAGACGGTCTTTTGAGCATCGGGACTGGAATGAGCGGATTGCGAGAGATTCCGGGCCGGGGTCTGGCCGTCGGATTCCGGGCTCGCAGGCACAGGAGTACCGCTCGTTTTGGTCAGTTGGTCCATGGTGGGCCTTTCT
>JASHYE010000162.1 GCA_030043155.1 Candidatus Acidiferrales bacterium
GGAACGCGTGGGGATTTGTGGGGGCGGAGGTGGAATTGGCGCGGATGGGCGCGGCGCATGCTCCGGCGCAGCGCTAGATGTGGAGACATATAGGAGCATACTCTGAAGTTGCGGGCTGGCGATGAAGTTGAGGCGGGCGCGCGGGAGGGAATTGGATGGCGAATCTGGCACTGGTGTACGGGATGAGGCTTTTTCCGGCGACGGATTTGGCTTCGGTGGGCGAAGCGACGGTGCAATTGAAGGATGGGCGGAGCGGGCGGGTGACGATGCATTTGATTGAGGGAAGCAAAGAGCAGATTGAGCAGGCGCTGAAGCAATCGCTGGATGCGTTTTTTGATTTGTATCCGGAGATTTGACCGGCCTGGAGGCTGGAGGTTAGAGGCTTGGAGCTGGAGAAGGCAAGGGCCAAAGCGAAAGCAGATTCCTCGGATCGGCAAAAAGCGCCGACCTCGGAATGACAGCGTAAGGAGATTTCGCGCTGTGCGCAGCAAGCGGCGCCCCTACGAAGGCGGGCGGCGCGCTAGACGAGGATGACGGTTTGGCCGGTTAAGTCGAAACGCTTGCGGCAGCGAATGTTGCGGCAGGCGACCATGTCGTCGACGCGGACCATATAAGAGCGGGCTTTCGCGAAGTGGGTGCGGTCTTCTTCGTTCGAGCCGGGCGGAAGCTGATTTTTCTTGGTGCGGAGTTTCCAGCGAACCGGGTAAGTATTTTCCTGGTGGCAGTGAGGACAGGTCAGCGGAATCTGCTTGGTTTCCTCTTTTTCGTCGTAGAACTTTCTTTCATCCATGCCGGTTCGCCTTCACTCGTTTTCTTGTTGCGAAAAGTCGGACAGGCCCGCAGCAGACTGGTCGATTTCGTCGGCGCTGACGAATTTCAGTCCGGCATCTTGCCAGCGCGGGAGCCAGTGAGCGAGAGATTCGACCACGTGATGGCGGTCAGCATTGGGCACACGATGATCGGCATCGTGCATAAGGATGACGTCGCCGCCTCTGGCGCGGCGCAGGCGGCGAATCATGCCTTTGGCCGGCTGCGGACGCCAGTCGCGTGCGAGGCGCGACCACATGGCGATTCCTGAATAGCCCAGCTGACGGACGACTCCGTCGAGCGCAGGCCCGCGAAAACCGAAAGGCGGGCGCATCCAGCGCGCCTGATAGCCGTCGGTGGCGGATTCAATGGATTCGTGGCAGCGGCGCAGCTCATTGAGCAATTCGGCGGCAGATAGAAAAATCAAACTCGGGTGAGTGTCTGTGTGATTGCCAAGGACATGGCCGCGCGCGGCGATTTCACAAGTGAGTTCGGGAAAAGCGCGGACATGCTTTCCGGTGAGAAAAAACGTGCCGTGAGCGCCGTGGCTTTCCAGCAAATCAAGCAACGCGGGGGTGACGGCGGGATTCGGGCCGTCGTCAAAAGTGAGCGCGAGAGTGGAAAGGTCGCCCGTAGTGCACAAAGTAGGGCCGAAGAGTTGCGCGCCGGGGTAGACAGCGCCCCAGGCAGCGACAGCTGCGCCTCCAAGCATAAGACCGCCGGCGATGACCGAAGTTCCCATAGCTCTATTCTCGCATGGCCGAGGATTTCCCGCCAAATTTCTGCGGAGAAGTTGCTCGTGAAGCGCGGCGTAGCCAGTCTGCGGTAGGATACGCGCGGCGGAGCGATGGGCGAAACCGCAGGCCAATTCGACGGAAAATATAAGTTTCCGGCATGGGTGCGCTGGGCAAGCGTGATCTGGTTTGCCGTGTGGTTTCCCGTGTACTGGCATAGCTGGGGCGCGAAGAATTTTCTGCACGTGTGCGACATAACGGTGATTTTGACGTGCGCGGGATTTTTCTGGAGCAAAGGGCTGTTGCTATCGAGCCAGGCAGTGGCGACGATCATTCCCGATTTGCTGTGGGATTTGGACGCAGGATGGCGGGTTTTCACGGGCCACAATTTGTTGGGCGGGACGGAATATATGTGGGATACGCATCACGCGCTGTGGGTGCGGCTGCTATCGCTTTTTCACATCGTGTGGCCGGTTCTGCTGCTATGGGCCGTTGCGAAGACGGGATACGACCGGCGGGGATTCCTATTGCAAGCGGCGATTGCGGGTGATGCGATGATTGCTTCGCGATTCGCGGGTGCGGCGCTGAATATCAACTATGCATTTCGCGATCCGGTGCTGCATCGAGCGTGGGGGCCGGGGCTGGTTCACACGGCGCTGATGTGGGTTGGGCTGGTGATTGTGATTTACTTGCCGACGCATCTGGCGCTGGCGCGAGTTTTTCGGGGGGAGAACAATCAAGAGGTGGAGGCCTAGCGTGGGACCTGCAGAAATGCGCGTGCTAGTTGAGAGAGCTTTTGATGACACAGTGGAACTCGTGCAAGGTGAACTCAAGACAATGCCCCTTGATAGGTGGTCTGAAGGGGTCTTCCGCTACTTTTTTTGCCGTTGCCTTTCAAACGCTCATCCCAGCATTGTCCAGCATGTCGAATGTGACCGCATCGATCTTGTGCTGAGAGGAGAGTTCGAGACTGCGTACATTGAGTTCAAGTTTTATCAGCGGCCGCCCAAGTTCAACTCAAAAACAGGCGCGCCCTGCGGATATAAAGGCGGCCCTGGAAGGAAAAATTTTGGCGAGTTTCAAAAATGCATAGAGCAGCTTGGAAATCAATCGCTCGAGCCAGACCTCTCCAGATATGTGGTCTTGTTTTATGCTGACCCTCCAGCTACGGCGCATCAGAAACACTCATTTGCAAAGTCCTACGGCGAGTATAAGCACGTCAACCATGAGATCACTGTACAGTGCATCGCACACAAATCCCTCGAAACGGACAAGCACACAATTGCGTGTAAGCTCCTTGAAGTTTCTCGGGCTGTCGAGACAAGGGTGCAGATTTGACTAGCGGCGAAAGGGAGCGCGGCTGCAGGTAGTTCCGTTATAATTAAGTTGGAGAGCTTCAGTTCATGCCGGCACAAACACAGCAAACCGGAATGCGCATCGGGCGAATCTTCGGGATCCCCGTTTATTTGCACGCGAGCTGGTTCATCATGTTCGCGCTGATCACGTTTTGGTTCGCGGAGGTGGTGAAGGGGCAGCACGCGGGATGGAATCCGGCGCAATACTGGCTGCTGGGAATCGCAATCAGCATCATTTATTTCGCTTCGATTGTGTTTCATGAAGTGAGCCACAGCGTTGTGGCGATGCACTACAAGATTCCGGTGGACTCGATCACGCTTTTCGTTTTTGGCGGGCTCTCGCGCATTTCACGGGAAGCGGAGAGTGCGAAGCAAGAGTTCAATATCGCGATTGCGGGGCCGCTCTCAAGTTTTTTCCTGGGCGGAGTGTTTCTTCTCATTTACGAATTTGTACCGAGCGGCGGGCCGGTTCAAAGCATTGCGGGATGGATGAGCATTCTGAATTTCATTTTGGGCGCGTTCAATTTGATTCCCGGATTTCCGATGGACGGAGGGCGTGTGCTGCGGGCGGCCGTGTGGGGCGCGACGAAGAATTACGACAGGGCGAGCCGGATTGCATCGCGCAGCGGACAATTCATCGCTTACGTAATGATTGTGCTGGGAATCTGGGCGGTGGTACAGCAGGACAGCGAAGTGTCGCGAGTGTTGGGAGGATGGTTCGGCGGAATCTGGCTGGCGTTCATCGGCTGGTTCTTGCTTTCAGCGTCGCACGAAAGTTACACGCAGGTGGCAGTGCGAAATATGCTGGCCGGACTGCATGCCGGAGACGTGATGTCACCGGACGTTCCGACGGTGGCGCGGGATATTTCACTGGAAGATTATGTTCATGAGGTGCTGCGGACGGGACGACGTTGCCACGTGGTGACAGGGAATGGCATGGCCGTGGGACTTGTGACGCTGCACCGCGTGCAACACTTTCCGCGCGATGAATGGGCGAACACGTCGATTCAGGCGGCGATGGTGCCGCAGAACGGGATTCACTGGGTGTCGCCGACCGAGCCGGTGATGGGCGTGCTGGAGCGAATGCAGACTGAGGATGTGAATCAGATGCCTGTGCTGCAACAGGGCCACATTATCGGAATGATTTCGCGGGATTCGATTCTGCGCGTGGTGCAGACGCGAATGCACGCGACGCGGTTTGCGGAGAAGTGAATTCGCGCTCGCGCGCGGCGATCCGAGGCGACGTTTATCACTCTCTTGCTGATGCCGGTTTTCTATTCCCTCCTGCAACGCAAATCAGGAGCGTAGCCAATCGTGCACCGAAGGGCTCTCCAAAAAAGTTAGCCAGTGAGGCGATCTGCGGTGTCTAATTTCGCAGAATCGAGGTGCAAGCCGCCAATGTCTGGCTCAACTGTATTCTCTGAAAGTGCATGCGTGAGCAAAACCGTGAAGTTGATTATTTTGGTTTGGCTTCTTTTCCTGGCGGTGCCAGTTTCACCGACTGAGATTCAGCAACCGGTCAATATCACTATGGTGCAGTTGATCGC
>JASHYE010000163.1 GCA_030043155.1 Candidatus Acidiferrales bacterium
CAGCAAAAGCGCGGTGCTTGTACTTGCTATGTCAGAACCATTGAACATTTCGATCGGAAGCGTGCCGCTCTCCCTGCACGTTGGCGACCCGGATCTTTACAGAGGTGCCCGCCGGCGATACGCGGAATTCCTCGGTCAGCTTTCCGGAGCGCTCCCGGTTTTCGTGGAAACAAACGGACTGGCGACCGAAAATGCAGTAGCGAAGGATCGTGCCGCCCAGTTCAG
Source organism: Candidatus Acidiferrales bacterium (assembly GCA_030043155.1). The sequence goes on from JASHYE010000163.1 coordinate 226, forward strand.
ATATGAATGGGAGCGCTCCACGGTTGAATTAAACAGCGCCGCTGCATATTTCGACGGTGTGCGCCACGAGTATGGGCTCGATTCGCTGATCCGCATTCTCCTTTCTCTGCTCCTCGCACCGGAGCGCGGATTCCTGCTGCACGCGGCCACGGTAGTGCGCAATGGACGAGCTTATGTGTTTACAGGGAAATCAGGCGCGGGGAAGAGCACGGTAGCTTCTCTTTCGCCTGCTGGCAGCGTGCTTACGGACGAAATTTCGCTCTTGAAGTTTGTAGAAGGCTCCTGGCATGCATTTGGCACCCCGTTTTGGGGCGAATTTCGCGCCAAAGGAGCCAACATCAAGACGCCCATTGCCGGACTGTATTGTCTGGAGCAGTCATCTGAGAATCGGATTGAAGCTCTCTCCGCACGCGCAGTGCTCCGCTGCATCCTTCCGAACATTCTTTTCTTCTCGCGCGAAACGGAGATAACCAAGAGGTTGCTGAATCTGCTGTCGGAATTTATTGCTTCGGTGTGGTGTTATCGATTGTTCTTTCGCAACGATCCTGATTTCTGGAGGGTAGTGGCCGCATGAAGAGTGAAACGATCAGTTTGAATCCGTTACTCGCGTGGCGGGAAATAGAAGGAAAAGTTGTGGTTATCTCCCCGGAAGATAGCGTGGTGCATGAGTTGAACGAGACGGCCAGCTTCATTTGGAAGCACGCCGAGCGCGGCCATGACTTGGACGAAATCGCTAACTTGCTCAGCCATGAATTCCGAATCGATGTTGCGCAGGCAAAATCCGATGCTATCGAATTGCTGGCTCACTTGGCTCACAAAAGGCTTCTGCTCAACTAGGATATTCGCGAAATGAGCGCAACCCCAGTAATGGACCGCCTGATGCGCCGGAGCGTAAAAGACTCCGTTCCGATCGGGGTTCATTTTGACATCACCTACCGCTGCAACGAGCGTTGTGTCCACTGCTATCTCGACCACGAGGATCACGGAGAGTTGCAAACTCAGGAAATAAAAGACATTTTGATGCAACTGGCCAGCGCCGGCACTTTGATGCTGACCTTCAGCGGCGGAGAAATTTTTGTTCGAGATGACTTTTTCGAATTGCTCGAATTTGCGCGCAGCTTGCACTTCGATATCGCCCTGAAAACGAATGCTCTGATGATCACGGCAACCCGCGCGGCCCGGCTGCGCGCTCTCGGCGTGCGTCAGGTTCAAATCAGCATCTATAGCGCGGATGCTCATGTCCACGACGCCATCACAAAAATCCGCGGATCTTTCGACCGTTCTGTGCAGGCGATGCGATTTCTGAAAGCCCAGGGTTTGCGCGTCAAAATTGCTTGTCCCCTGATGAAGCAGAATCTCTCTGGCCTGCAACGGTTGCGGGCGCTCGCAGACGAAATCGGTGTTTCGTACGTCATTGACATGACCATTACGCCGAAGCTCGATGGTGATCAAAGCATTTTGGCCTTGCGCAGCAGTGCGGAAGATTTGATGGCTGTTCTCCAGGAATCGAGAGAAACCGTTCAGGGTAATGAGGAAATGTCCTCAAACCCTCCAGTCGCCAACAGTCCGGAAGAGGATGCTTACGAAGGCATCCCATGCAGCGCCGGACACAACAGTTGCTATATCTCTCCTTACGGGGATGTATATCCATGCGTGCAGATGCCTGTTTCCGCAGGCAACCTCCGCTCCGAAACGTTCGCCAGCATTTGGCGCCGTTCTCCGCAGTTTGCGCGTGTGCGCGCGATTCGCGAGAGCGATTTGCCTGTTTGCGCCACATGCGGCATTCGCAAGTTTTGCGAACGTTGCCCAGGCCTTGCCGAAATGGAGGGAGGAGATTTGCTCGGCGCATACGAGCGCGCCTGCGAATTAGCAGAAATGAAAGCGCGAATTGCCGGTGTTTCGGATCCGGTAAGCGCATGGCACGCGCAGGGAAAAGATGAGAAGAACAGGATCGCTTCGGTGCTTCTTGCTCGGAATAGCGGGAGTGGCCTGGTCCAGATCTCGGAAGCGTTCTGAAGCGAGGGGTTCAAGGTTGGCGGCCAAGTTGAACATAGCCCACAGTCAAGGACGTCTATTTGAGACGGCACTCTGCGATGAGAGTCAAAATTCGTCCATGGCCTTGAGTTCTAATGTGGAGGAAGCCTCGAAAACGATTCGGGAAAAGGGTTGGGCGTTTCTGAGGGTTTCCGGCAAGAGCATGTTCCCGTTAATTTGGGAAAACGATATCGTCTTCGTTCGTCATGCAAAGATGGCATCCATGGTGCGTGGGGATCTCGCTGCATTTGAAACGAATGGCGTTCTTTGCGTGCATCGCGTCTTGTCCGTGATAAAAGGCGATGACGCCGAAGCGATCTCACTGACCACGAAGGGTGATGGCACAGCCGAAAAAGATAATCCGGTATTTGCGACCGCATTTCGCGGCAAGGTGGAGTTTGTCTATCGCGGAAACCGTGAAATTCGCGTTGCGTCAGGATGGCGCGGATACTTGGGCAAGCTTATGGCGCTCATGTCCCCTGCGCTTGGGTGGAGCAAGCTGCATGCTCTGCGTGTAAACACCGGTTCTATGCGCAACGAAGCAGTATCCCCTCCTCATTTTACAATTCGTCGTTCGGCAGAGGATTCAGCGGACTAGCCGACACTCCAGAATTTTCCCGCCTGCATTGCTCACAACTTGCATTGATGCGATACTTCGTCGCTTGCCAAAGGCCACTCGTGTTGAGATGGGGGAATCTATGAATAACTTTCTGGGACAATATCGTGTGGGACTGTGCGTAGTGCTGTTGGCAGTCGCCGTACTGATCTGGCCACCCAATCGTGCTGCGGCTCAGCAAGGCGACAACAACAGTGCCCCCGCCGCTGTGCAGGCCCTCACATCTGCCGACTATGCGCACGCGGAAAAATTCATGCCTTATAACGTGGATCCGCTCGTATATGGTGCTGACCGCGCCACATGGTTTTCGGGCGAGCAGTTCTGGTACAGGTCCACGAGCGCCGATGGCAGCGAATTTCTGATTGTTGACGCGACCACCGGCCAGCGCAAACCGGCTTTTGATCAGGTCGCCTTAGCTGCTGTGCTTTCATCTGCAACCGGCACGCATTATGACGCGCGGCACCTTCCCTCCCGCGTTCTCGGATTTTCAGATGATGGCCGGGCAATTTCATTTGCAATCCATGGCAAGCGCTGGGAGTGTAATCTTCAGAGCTATCAATGCGTCGCAAGAGAAACGGTGGGTGCTGCCGGATTCATGGCGCTTGATGAATCTCTGAATGCCCGAATCGCCATGGCAAACAATGAGTCGCTTTCGCCGGATGGCAAGAAAGTTGTCTTCATTCGCGATTACAATTTGTGGATGCGCGAAATCGCCACAGGAAAAGAAACGCAGTTAACCACCGACGGTGTTAAAGATTTCGGCTACGCCACTGACAACGCGGGCTGGACATATAGTGACCGCCCGATTGTTGTCTGGTCGCCCGATTCGCAGAAAATCGCCACGTACCAGCAGGATCAGCGCGGCGATGGTGATATGTACGTTGTTCATACCGAAATCGGCCATCCGGTTTTGGAACAGTGGAAATATCCATTGCCCGGCGATCCCGTGGTCACCACGATTCAGCGCGTTGTAATTGATCTGAATGGTCCGCGTGTCATCCGCTTCAAAATGCCGCCCGATCAGCATCGCTCGACGTTATGCGATGACATAGCTTGCAAGCCTGGCGAGTGGTCCGATGTCGAATGGAGCCCTGATTCCACTCAGGTCGCATTCGTATCCACCTCGCGCGACCACAAACATGAGCAATTCCGCATCGCCGATGCTGCTACAGGCGAAGTTCGCGATGTATTCCACGAGGATGTGTCCACCTTCTATGAGTCGGGAAATGGCGCGGTGAACTGGCGATATTTGCAGGCCTCCAATGAAGTGATCTGGTTCTCCGAACGGGACAATTGGGGTCAACTTTACCTTTATGA
>JASHYE010000164.1 GCA_030043155.1 Candidatus Acidiferrales bacterium
TCCCGCATCACATGAGCCATCCGCACTGGCATCCCAACAACCGTTACATCACCGTGCTTTCCGGAACGTGGTGGGTCGGAACCGGAACCAAGTTCGATCCGAACCGCACCGTTCCCATGCGCGCCGGCACTTTCGTCACGCATTACGCCAAGCATGTCCACTACGACGGTGCCAAGGATCAGGAAGCGCTCATCGAAATCGTCGGCGAAGGCCCCGCCACCACCACCCCCGCCGAATCCAAATGAAGGCTATATGGCGATTCCGTGATTACCGAATAAGGAGTCTGTAATGGAGACGCCATTGGTGCGTTCGTCCTTCAGAATAGCGCTCATTTGTGGTGCCGTCGGTGTTGGGGTTGCGGTATTGCTTCTGCTGGTGTCTTTGCTGCCTCTGCGAAACGGCGCGCTCACAAGGTTGGAACTGATTCTTTGGCCCAGCAGTTTCGCTTTCATGGCGCTCGATAGTGCAACCTCAACTCGACTCGATTGGATAAAAGGAACGGCGTTTCTCATGTTAACGAACTTCGTAATGTATTTCGTCATCGGGTTCCTAGCTACGCTTGTTTGGAAAGGCGCCGTGAAGCTTCGATCGCGCCACGCAAAGCTCCGTGCGTGAGGTGACGTCAGGTAGGTCGCCCGTTAGTCTTGGACTCTTCGGGTGCCCCACGCTCGTTTTGTGAGCGTGGGTCCCTAGTTAGGATGTTTTGGCGCGGACGAATCGCCTCACTCTTAGACCGAACAACACCGGCTCACCACAGCAATTTCAGCCCAAATTGAATCTGCCTTGAATTCGTTGCCGTCGAAGTGATCACGCCCGCCGTCGGCGACGGCCCGCCCGTCGCCGACGTGTACACCACCGGATTCGGCGTATTCAGGTTCGTGTGATTCAACAAATTGAAGCACTCCGTCCGAAACTGCAAGCTCATGCGCTCGGTGATATTCAATCTCTTCACTGCTGACAAATCCGTCTCGAACAGATTCGGCCCGGTCAGAATATTCCGTCCCGCATTTCCGTAAGTCCCGGGCAGCGGCTGAATAAACGCATTGGGATTGAAGTACTCGTTCGGCCCTCCGAGAATAATCGGCCCGCTGAAATCCGGATTGAACGACGGCCGCACCGGATTGCGCGTGTCGCCATCGTTCGACGGGTTGTACGAAAGCTGCGGCGTGAACGGCAGCCCCGATTCCATCGTCTCGATCGCGCTCAGTTGCCAATCGCCCACCGCGCGGTGCGCCCATCCTGTTTTGCTGTTTCCGAAGGGCAGCGCGTAGGTGCTGTTGATCACCGCCGAGTGGCGAATATCAAACGACGCCCGCCCATAATCCGCCATCGGATCGAGCGGATTCGATAGAAACGTCGGCGAATTCGTCGCCACGCTGGTGTTCATGTTGTCGCCGTCGTCCAGCGCCTTCGAGAAAGTATAAACGCCGCGAAATTGCAGCCCTTTGTCGAAGCGGTGATTCACGTCGACTTGAAGCCCGTTGTATGAGCTGACGCCCTCCGAAACCCAAGTCGTCGAATTCCACAGCGCCGGATTCTGTAGCGGCGCATTCGTCGGATAGTAAGTCGCGCCGGCAGGATACCCCGCGGGGCACGGAGCCGCCGGACAAATCGTCGCAGTCGGAAGGTTCGCGTCCAGCGAAAGCAGTCCATGGTACCCGTGCGAGCCGATATAGCCGACGGTCATCATCGTATTCGGCGCGAGCTGTTGTTCTACTTCGAACGTCCACGATTCTACTGTTGGCGTCCACAAATCCGGCTGCACACCGCTGGGCGTAATCTTTTCTCCGGTATATGTCGTATCCGGCGCGATGCTCGAAAATGGAATGCTCTTCACCGCGTCTACGGTATTAAATGGCGAGTTTTGATCGAGCCGATAGCTCAAATTGTCCATTAGCGCGTAGTACAGCCCAACCCCTCCGCGTACCACCGTCTTTTTCAGCCCGAAAGGAGACCACGACAATGCCACACGCGGTTCCGGAAGAAATTTCGCGCGATTCACTGTAAACGCTGAGTTACCTACGAACGGCTGCGTTTCAATCACGCCATCTGTAAACGCGTAATTCGAAGATCGCCCGCTCGCCTCGTTCCAGCCGTTCGTGAATTCATCGCGAAAGCCAACTTCCAATTCCAACGATTGCTTCGGACGGATCGTATCCTCTGCATAGACCGCCCCTTCCAGCGAACGCCACGACAATGGCGTCAAACCAGGTGCAAACGTGTATGTGCTCACCTTTCCTGCCAGGAAAGTCTGCAGATTCGTAAATGAAACCTGCCCAAACTGGTCCTGCTCCAGCGCGTCGTTCGCCTGCACGCGCTCGAACCAAACGCCGAAGTTGAAGAATTGAATCCCGTGCGACACGGTCAGCTTGTCTTCACCCGTGAACAGGTTGCGAATCGCCGTCAAATTGCTTCCCGCGTTGGTGCCGCCGTTGGTAATTTGCGACGCGCCGTTCAGCGTCGTGCCGCCGCCAACCACCACCGCTCCCACTGGATCCCCGGGCTGAACCCACCCAGGCAGGCTGACTGTCGTATTCGTGTTGAAATAGAACGCTCCTCGCGAAAATCCTGCCGTCGCTTCGTTCAGCAACGTCGGCGAGAAAATGTGCGTTTCGTGAACGCTGGCCACCTGCTCGCGCAGGAAAATATCCGCCCGCGTGATGGGATTGCCCGTCGGCGAATCCGCGCGGCTATCGTCAATCGTGTAAGTGGACGCCACGGAATCTTTTTGTGAGATGACCTGGTCAAACCGCGCCGTCCCGTAATCTTCTTCAATGTGCTGCACGGGGTTGCTGAACGCCTCGGCGATCCCGCTCGGCGTGCCATTGGAGTTGAAAATCTCCGGCCCATTCGCCACCGGCCAAAGCGTCAGCAGCGGCTGAATGCTCGCGACCGCGCTTGCCCGCGACGTGTCGTCGGGCACCAGAGTGTCGTCGCTCAAGCCAAGGTTCTGCCGAAATCCCTCGTAATTTCCAAACAGAAAGCTCTTGTCTTTGCGGATTGGCCCGCCCAGCGACGCGCCAAAATTGTTGCGCTGAAACTCCGGAATATTCCCAAAATCAAAAAAATTCCTCGCATCCAGAGCGCTGTTGCGCAGGAACTCATAAGCGGAGCCATGAACATCATTGCCGCCCGACGCCGTCACAATGTTCACTTGCGCGCCCGGACGCTTTCCGTATTCCGCCCCGTAATTCCCCTGCACCACAACGAATTCGCGCACCGAGTCCACGCCGAGGAGCTGCCCGCTCACTCCTCCGGGCGTGTTGTCGATTTCTGACGCGCTCGTGAATTCCACGCCGTTCAGCAAAAACAAATTCTCTTGCGGCCGTCGCCCGGATGCCGAAAACATATTTCCCACAACCGAATTGGAAGTTCCCGTCGAGCCCGCGCGCTGCGAAGTGTAATTCACCACTCCCGGATTGAGCGTTAGCAACTGATCGTAGCTCCGTCCATTCAGCGGCAAATCCTTCACCTGCCGCTCACTCACAAGTCCGGAGACATCTTCCGTGGTCACAGCCACAGTCGCAGCATGTCCGTGAACTTCCACCGTCTGCTTTACGTTGCCGACCTGCAGCGTCAACGAAACTTCTTCCCTTTGCCCAACCACCAGGGTCACATCACCTGTCGTGTTTGACTGAAATCCAGTCTGTGCCACCGTAATCTGGTAATGCCCCGCCGGCAGCGCCGGCGCATCAAATTTTCCGGTTTGGTCAGTCGCGATCGTGCGCGTCTCTCCTGTTTCCGTGTTTTTGACCGTCACCGTCGCGCCCGGAATCGCCGCA
>JASHYE010000165.1 GCA_030043155.1 Candidatus Acidiferrales bacterium
GGAGTCTCAATGACGGTTCCCGCGATACGCTTTGCGGCTTTCTCGATCAGTGAGACCCAGTTGATCTCTTCCATATGGTCAGCGCCGTGTTGCACACGCACGCTCAATCTACGTGATTGAACTCGGGCATAGGCTCGAACAGCTCGCCGCTGTGCCACGCAGACGCACCTGGCCGCTCGTATACAACCTTGCCGCCGATAATCGTGTACAGCACGCGCGTGCGCAGGATTTGGTCGGCAGGGATGGTCAGGAGGTCGCCCGAAAAAACATCTACGTCCGCCAGCTTGCCCGGCGTGAGTGTGCCAAGCTCATGGTCCTGGAAGATCGCGTAGGCATTGTTCTCCGTATAGGAACGCAACTCTTCGATTCGCAACTTCACCTGTTCAGGAAAGAAGTAACTGCCATTCCCTTCGCGGCGCGTGACGCCGCAATAGAAATTTGGGATGGGATTGGTGTCCTCTACCGGCGTGTCCGTGCCGTCGAGCACGATGGCGCCGCTTTCAATGAGTGAATGCCAGACATACGCGCCTTCGCGGGCGCGCTTTTCGCCGACGCGCTCGACGACAAACGGCGCATCAGAGCAAGCATGGATGGATTGTATGGAAGTGATCACGCCCAACTGAGCGAAGCGCGGAATATCAGCGGGACTCAGATGCTGCGCGTGTTCGATGCGCCAGCGCAGCGCAGTCGCCGCTGGATCCCCTGTAAAAATTTTCTGAAAGACGTCCAGAGTCTCACGATTCGCGCGGTCGCCGATGGCATGCACGGAAACCTGGAATCCGTCGCGCGCCGCGATTTCCGCCATCTGCGTGATGTCACTCATGGCTGTCACGTTTTTGCCGGTGACATCCGCCGCGTCGCTGTAGGGTTCGAGGAACCATGCGCTGCGCGTTCCAAGCGCACCATCGGATAGAATTTCGCCGATTCCGCGCACGGTAAAATGGTCGTTCGCATAACCAATGATGTGATACTGCGCCAGATGCTGGTCCAACTCTGATATCGGCTCACCATTGATATTGACGTAAAGCCGCAGCGGCAATCCTTTGCCGGCTTGCTCCTTCAGCCAGTCAATGGTTTTGAAATTTTCGCCCATATCCACGAATGTTGTGATGCCCTTGCTGATTTCATTCTGAACTGCGAGCTTCAGCGCATCTTCCCTTTGCGCAGCAACTTCCTGCGGCGGCAAACTCGCGACGTAACGACTGTATGCGCGGAAAACTGGCCCGTCCGCGGTATCGCGCAGCATTCCAATCGGATTCCCCTGCGCGTCATGAACGATGCTTCCACCTGGGGGATCGGGCGTTTTGCTGGTAATGCCTGCGAGCTTCAACGCGACCGCATTGGCATAAATTCCGTGGCCGCTGACGTGCTCGAGCACTACGGGATTATTCGGCGAAACGGCATCGAGGCTCGTTGGCAACGGCAAGCCGTCAACATTCGGCTGCGGCACTTTGTCCCATTTGCTCTGCTGCCACCCGGTGCCCATGATCCATTCTCCGGGCTTTGCCTTCGCCACGGCAGCTTTCACCATTGCGACGATTGCATCCCAATTCGGCGCCTTACCGACGTTCAACTCCATCAGCGAGCGCCCCGTTCCAAGCAGATGTCCATGCCCCTCGATAAATCCAGGCGTCACGAACGCGCCGCGCAAATCCATCACTTTGGTATTTGCTCCGACGTAGTGCGCAATCGCCTCATCGCTGCCCATCGCTTCAATTCGCCCCTCGCGAATGGCGAGCGCTTGTACTTGCGGTTGCAGCGGGTCAAGCGTTGTGATCACTCCGTTGCGCAAGACCAGATCGGCGGAAGGCAGCTTCGGCGGAAATCCAGCAATCGGCGTCGTGGCTGCGAACGCCGCGCAAAACAGCAGAACGCCCGCTGCGGCCATGACAAAGAATCTCAATCCCGTCCTTCGCGTCATTTTTCGCAATGCTCCTTTGGGGGTGCGATCGCCGCTCTCTTTTTTCATGTCAGGCTATTCGCAAGTATCCGCAACTGAATCCACCTGCGCCACGGGATTGTACACCTGCCTCGCAAATACCCCACTTCCGCGACTCACGCGCCCCACTGTTTCAGTTGCTTAGCAGGGCAAAGCGAGTAGAATGTGGCGCGATTTGCAAGGCCGAGGAGGAACGATGAGGCGGATTCGCGGATATGCTCTGGTGATTTGCATGCTCGTGGCGCTGCCGACGGCGGCGCAGGCGCCGAGCCTTAGCGATGTGTACGCGCAGATTCGCACTGAGGAAACAAACAATTCGAAGGCCATGTGGATTATCCACGAAATTGCAGACGTTTACGGGCCGCGCCTCACCGGAACGCCCAATTTGAAAGCAGCGGATGATTGGGCTGTGCGGACGATGAAGTCGTGGGGCCTGTCGAACGTACACTTGGAACCGTGGACTTTTCAGCCGCCGTCAGCGGCGACGCCTGTGCCCGGGTGGGCAAATTTGGAGCTGAGCGCGGAAGCGGTTACGCCTTTTCACCAGCAATTGATCGCGGAGCCGCTGGCGTGGACTCCGAGCACGAAGGGCATCGTGCGCGCTGAAGCCGTACTGATTGATCCACCTGCCTCATCACTTCCGCTCTCGAGAGCTGCCCAGGCGCCAATTCTGCCTGTCCCCCGTTAGGGAAACGAAAACCTGTGCCGTTCGGACCGAACATCGCCTCCCACTGGCTATCGGAACGGCGCATCGGTGCAGGGGCAAAATCTTCGG
>JASHYE010000166.1 GCA_030043155.1 Candidatus Acidiferrales bacterium
GATGCGCGCAGATCAGTCGGCGCGCCGACACGCCGATGCCACTTCGCGAATCCGAAGCCATTGTTTTGCAGAGCTATCCGCTCGGCGAAGCAGATCGATTGGTGAGCTTTCTCAGTCGCAGTATGGGGCGCGTGCGCGGAGTGGCCGCCGGCGCGCGGCGCACGAAGAGCCGGTTTGGCGCAACGCTTGAACGAATGTCGTATGTGCGCATCTGGTTTTTCGAGCGGGAAACGCGCGAATTGGTACGCATCAATCAGTGCGAGCTGATCGAATCGTTTGTCACCGTTTTCCGGGATTATTCGGCAGGCGTCGCGCTGGCACTAATGGCCGAAATTACTGAGGCCGTGCTTCCGGATCGCGAGCCAGCGGATCCGTCATTTAGGCTGTTGCTACTTACCGCGCAAACGATCAAGAGGCGGCGCGAATTTGAACTGCCGCTTGCATATTTCGCGCTGTGGACAGTAAGGCTCGGTGGCTGGCTCGGTTCTTTGGAACATTGCGCGCGATGCGGCGCGGAGTTGCCCTCGGGAGCATTCGTGAACTCAGCTACGCCGGGTGTCACGTGCGGCAAATGCCGAGCTGCTGGAACGAAGGTCCTTTCAACGAGTGCGCTTTCAGCGGGCCGCAAAATTTTAAGCGAGAGACTCGATAGAATCGAGGGCAGAGAATTGAAGTCCGAGCCATTGAGGGAGCTGACAAATTACCTACTTGATCTGCTTGAGCATCAGATCGAGCGCAAACTCAAATCTCGAGAACTGCTGGAAGGTTATTGATGATGGCGCAAATAGCAGGACGAGGAATCTTAAAGAAAAACATGAATGACGAAATTCGCTCGGGCCTCTCGTTTCAAGATCTCATTTTTAACCTGGAGACCTACTGGTCGAGACAAGGCTGCGTAATTCAGCAGCCCTACGATGTCGAGGTCGGCGCAGGCACTATGCACCCAGAGACTTTCTTCCGCGTTCTCGGCCCGAATCCTTATCGCGTCGCGTACGTGCAGCCAAGCCGCAGGCCTGCTGACGGACGGTACGGTGAAAACCCCAACCGGCTTTACAAGCACACACAGCTTCAAGTGATACTTAAATCGTCGCCATCGAATGTTCAGGACCTATATCTAGATAGTTTGCGCGCCTTGGGAATCAATCTTCGTGAGCACGACATTCGATTTGAAGAGGACAACTGGGAGTCGCCAACGCTTGGCGCATGGGGCGTTGGATGGCAAGTTCTGCTTGACGGGCTCGAGATCACCCAGTTCACGTACTTCCAACAATCTGGTGGAATCGATCTGGATCCGGTCTCGTGTGAATTGACCTATGGGCTCGAGAGGATCGCGGCGTTTCTACAGGATGTAGACAGCGTGTTCCAATTGCGCTGGTCGCAAGACGCGAACTACGGAGACATTCGCCTGCCGGAGGAGCAGCAATTCTCCACCTACAGTTTCGAGTGGGCCGATGCCAGGCGCACGCGCGAGATGTTTGATTTATGCGAGAAGGAAGCTCAAGCGATTCTCGTGCACCGGGATCGCACAGCGAAATCTTTGGTGCAGAGGCGCACGCCAATTTTGGCCGCGTATGACTTTTGTCTGAAGTGTTCCCATTTTTTCAACATTCTCGATTCTCGCGGTGCAGTTTCAACCACGGAGCGTGCGGCGCTGATTGCGCGCGTTCGAGCGCTGTCGTGCCAGATCGCGCGAGACTATTGCGCAGCGAACGGTTGGATGGAAGCGGAATCGGGTTCTGGTGAATTGACCTTGTCGCGGCAAAATCGAGAGCGCCAATGAAAGACCGCGCACCGCTCGTTTTCGAAATTGGCTGCGAGGAAATTCCCGCAGGGTTGCTGGCGAAAACCACCGCTGAGCTTAAAGCGATACTTGAAAGACATCTCGAAGCAAATCGATTGCTCGTTGCGCCCGTCGTGACCTTTGCAGCGCCGCGGCGATTGGGCGCAATCTCGAACGCCGTGCTGCTCACGCAAACGGACGAGAAGAAGGAAGTGTTGGGACCTCCGAAATCAGTGGCCTTTGATAATGTCGGCCAGCCGACACGCGCGGCGGAGAGCTTTTCCGAGAAACAAGGTGTGCCTATATCGAATTTGTACACAACGATGACTCCGCGCGGCGAGTACCTTGCCGCCCGATTAATCATCCGTGGAAAAACTGCGCGTGAACTCCTTTCCGAAATTCTTCCGCACGCGATTCGCGAGCTGAGTTTCCCGCGCTCAATGTACTGGACGGGAAAAAGGGGCGCGCGGTTTATACGACCGGTGCGATGGATCGTGGCAGTTCTGAACGGCAAAGTGATTCCTTTTGAATTTGAAGGCGTTGCTTCCGGCGACGCGACGCGCGGCCATCGGTTCCTTGCGCGCTCCAAGAACATTAAAATCACCGGACCTAAGGATTATCTCTCCCGCCTGCGCAGCAACTTTGTGCTCGCGGATGCCTCTGAACGCCGAAAAAAAATCGAGCGGGAAATCCGCAGCATCGCTGCGAAAGGGAAGTGGCGCGTCCATGAAGACGAGGGTCTGCTCGAAACGGTCACATATCTGAATGAATATCCAACGGTGATTCGCGGTGATTTCGACGCGCGGTATCTCGAGTTGCCGTGGGAAATAATCGTGACTGTGATGCGCGATCATCAGAAGTACTTCGCCGTAGAGAACCGACGAAATGAAATCGAGCCTCACTTCCTCGCGGTAATCAATCTCGACAAAGACCGCGCAGGGCTTGTGCGGCGTGGCCATGAGAAGGTATTGCGCGCACGGCTTGCCGATGCAGAGTTTTTCTGGCAATCCGATCAGAAGCGCCGGCTCGCAGATTACTCCGAAATGCTTGCGCACATAACCTTTGAATCCCGGCTGGGAAGCTATCGCGACAAAACGGAGCGGATGCGCGAAATTGCCCGCAAGATTGCGCGAAACTGGTTCGACTCCGGTATTCACGGCGCGGATATCGGTGCGGCGGACCGCGCAGCGCAACTTGCCAAGTGCGACCTCGCGACTGAGATGGTTCGCGAATTTACGGAGCTGCAAGGAATCATGGGCGGGCTTTACGCCAGATCTCAAGGTGAGGATGAAGATGTTGCCTGCGCCGTGTACGACCACTACAAGCCCGTCGGAACAGAAGACACTGTGCCGCGCAACCTGATCGGCTGTGCAGTTTCAATCGCCGACAAGCTGGACTCCCTTGTTGCGTGTTTTGCCGTCGGAATCGTACCGACAGGCTCAAGCGATCCTTTCGGCCTGCGTAGGGCCGCGTCTGGGATCATTCAGATTCTACTTGAGAAGAATCTGTCGATGTCGCTGTCGGCCGCAATTTCCAGCGCTGCTCAAACCCTTGGTTTGAACGCGCCAAAAATCAAAGTCCCAGTTGAAGTTGAAAGCAAGGTCCTGGAGTTCATCGGGGAGCGTTCGAAATATCTGTTCCGTGAAAAGTATGGTTTTGCTTATGACGAAGTGAATGCAGCGATGGCGGCAAGCGCTGATGATTTGGTTGATGTTCGCAATCGGATACTGGCGCTGAGGGCAATCCGGCATACCGAGAACTTCGAGCCCCTCGCAATAGCATTTCGCAGGATCCGAAAGATTCTGGAGAAGGCCGGGCCCGACGGTGGGCATGCTGCAGCCGTGGACGATGCACTCCTTCGCGCTGACGCGGAGCGACTCTTACATCGCGAAGCTCGTGCTCTGGCAGAGCGCGCAGGGAAGCATAAGCGCGCCGGAAAATATAAAGAAGCACTTGAAGCTATTTCGGAGCTCCGGCCAACTGTAGATCGCTTCTTCGATGACGTCCTCGTGATGGATCAGGACGCCGCGATCAGGAAAAACCGCCTGGCGTTATTGGCAGGGTTGCTGAAGGAGTTCTCGACGATTGCCGACTTCTCGGAAATGGTCGCAGAGGAAAAGCGCGACGAGTCCTCGAAGAGTTTAGTTCGATAGATTGTCGGCGCGCCGACGAGAAATCAGAGCGGCGCTGCAACGCCCAAAAGGAAAAGAGGTCCCAGTGAAATACGTCTATTTCTTCGGCCAGGGAAAAGCAGAAGGCAACGGACAAATGAAGGACGTGCTCGGAGGGAAGGGCGCGGGCTTAGCGGAAATGACTCGCATCGGCCTGCCTGTTCCGGCCGGGTTCACCATTTCAACGCAGGCTTGCGATTTCTATTTTAAGCACGACCGAAAGCATCCGCGCGAACTGGCTGCGCAAGTGCGCGCCAATTTGGTTCATCTCGAGAGGGTCACAAAGAAAAAGCTCGGAGATGCAAAAGATCCTTTGCTCGTGAGCGTGCGCTCAGGCTCAGCCCGCTCCATGCCCGGAATGATGGAGACCATCCTGAATCTCGGGCTGAACTCTCGCTCCGTGGAAGGGCTCGCCCGTAAAACCGGCAACGAACGGTTCGCCTATGACGCCTATCGCCGATTTGTGCAGATGTACTCGAGCGTGGTCATTGGTCTCCCCAAAGACGAGCTTGAGCAAAAGCTCCGTGACTTAAAGAATCGCTTGAACATTAAGGACGACACACAGATTCCGGCGAGCGGATTGAGGCAGATCGTCGCGGATTACCGGCAATATTTCAAACAGAAGACCGGCAAGGAATTTCCAGAGGATCCGCAAGAGCAACTTTGGGGCGCGATCGGTGCCGTTTTCGAGTCGTGGATGGGCGAAAAAGCCGTGACGTACCGCCGGGTGGAAAAAATCACTGGCCTGCTGGGTACTGCCGTCAACGTCGTGCAAATGGTCTTTGGAAATACCGGAGACAATTCCGGTACAGGCGTCTGCTTCACGCGTGACCCCTCCACCGGCGAAAAG
>JASHYE010000167.1 GCA_030043155.1 Candidatus Acidiferrales bacterium
TGCGCCACCGGCGCAGCGCCTGCCGTCTCAGCAAGTGAAAATATTGCGCCGCATTGGATGGCTGGCAGACTTGAATGTTATCGTGCGCCGCCAGTTGCAAATATCGTTCGATGCGCGCGCTCGAATGCTCCGGCCCTTGCCCTTCATAGCCGTGCGGCAGCAGCAGCACCAATCCCGAGAGCAGCTTCCACTTGTCCTCGCCCGCGGCAATGAACTGATCGATGATCACCTGCGCGCCATTCGCAAAATCACCGAATTGTGCTTCCCAAAGAACCAGCGCTTCGGGAAAGTCGCGGCTGAAGCCGTATTCGAATCCCATCACCGACGCTTCGGAAAGCGAGGAGCTATACACTTCAAATCGCGCCTGGTCCTCGGAAACATTTGCCAGCGGCACGAATTCGTTTTCGTTCTCCGTATCGATCAGCACCGCATGGCGCTGATTAAACGTCCCGCGCTTGCTGTCCTGCCCGCTCAAACGTACCGGCACGCCTTCCATCAGCAATGAACCGAAGGCAAGCGCCTCTGCCATTCCATAATCCACCAAAGTTTTCCCCGCGCCCATCGCTGCGCGCTGCTCGAGCAGCTTTTTTACTTTCGGATGAATCGCGAAATCGGCTGGATAGGTGGTCAGCCTTCCCGTCAGCTTGCGAAGCGCATCCTGGCTCAAGCCCGTTTCCACTTCAAATTCGGGCTTGTAGAATCCGCCTTCGTAATTGTTCCAATAGCTTGGCAGTTGCCACATCTTTGGGATTTTCTCAAGACTGACTGCGTTCTTCTGCGCCGCTTCGAATTCCGCGCGCACTTCTTCCACCGTACTGGTGGGATCGTTTCCGGTTCTCTCCGCATAGAGCTTCCACAGCGGCGGATGCGCCTGAATCTTGCGATAACGCAGCGGCTGCGTGATCGTGGGATCGTCCACTTCGCTGTGGCCATATCGCCGGTAGCCGATTAAATCGATAACCACCGGGCTCTGGAACGTATAGCGGTATTCCACGGCCATTCTCGCCACGCGAACCACCGCGTCGGGATCCTCGGCATTCACATGAAAAATCGGCACCGGCAGCCGCTTGACGACGTCCGAAGCAAATCGCGACGATTGGCATTCCGCCGGCGTAGCCGTGAACCCGATCAAATTATTGACGATGATATGTATGCCACCGCCAACCGAAAAACCATTAATCATCAGGAAATTCAGTGTCTCCGCCCAAATTCCCTGGCCGGCAAACGCGGCATCGCCGTGCATCACCAACGGTAGCACCTGCGCGATTCCGTTTTCACCGCGGCGCGTCTGCTTCGCGCGCGCGCGGCCTAAAGCCACGGGATCCACGGCTTCCAAATGGCTTGGATTCGATACCAGATGAATTCCGATAGGCCGTCCGCTCAGGGTCGTGTACTCGCCTGTCGCGCCGATGTGGTACTTCACGTCGCCGCCGCCAAGCTCGCTTCGCGCATCCACTTCCTCAAAGCGCGCGAAAATATCCTCCGCCGGCCGGCCCACAATGTGAATCATCACATTCAGCCGGCCGCGGTGGCTCATGCCCAGAACAATCTCTTCCGCGCCGCGTTCCGCTGCCCGCTCGATGGTTTCATCCAACAGAGGAATCAGGGAAGTCAGGCCTTCGAGTGAAAATCTCTTGTTCCCAAGATAACGGCTCTGCACGACCTGTTCAAAAAGCTCAGCGCGCACCAGCCGTTCGAGAATGCGCGCGCGATCCGGCTCCGGGGTGGGAGATTCCATGTGTTCCTGAATCCACCGGCGGCGTTCGCCGTCGAGAATGTGCATGAAGTCTGCGCCAATCGTGCCGCAATAGATCCGGCGCGCCTCGTCAGCCGCATCACCGGTGAGCTGTTCCAGCTCCGGCACAGGCTCGGGCTTAAAATCACCGAGCGGGTCGAGGTCGGCTTCGTAATATCCCCATCGGCGAAAAGCGTCGAAGATCGCTTCTCGCTTTCCGTTTCGCTTTTCCGCCGAAGCATTTTCTTCAATGACTGCTGCTTTGTTTTTCAATTCAGGGTCCTTGAAAAGTGATTCCTGATTATTCCGGCCATGCTCCGAGCATTTTTCGGACTAATACGATCTGGCCGAGGTGATAAGCATTATGATCTGCGACCAGCAAAGCTTCGCGCAGAATCGTTTGTCCGTCGCCATGAGCAATGGGCTCGAAAAGATCCGTCTTTGAATCAGCCACAAGCTTTTTCATTTCCGCCAAATCGTGCCCGAACGCATCCGCGCTTTTCTTCCACGCTCGCGAATCCGGCGGAGCCTCTGTCGCCGGCCAATAGCCCTCCGGGAATTGCGGCGAAACATGCTTCGGATTGCGCGAAAACTCCAAAATATCCCATTGCGCGATGCGCATGTGCTCCAGCAGTTGCCAAGCCGTGTGCGGTGCGCCTTGCGGTTTCACTCCCTGCAAATTCTCCGGCATGTCCGCGAAAGCTGTAGACCAGGGAGCGTGAGCCTCACCGCCGTCCAGTAACTTGCCAAGCTGCTCGCGCAGCGCCTTGTCCGCTTTTGGAACTGGCTTTGCCGAGCTCCTGGACGCAGATGGCCGCGTGGTCGTTTTCCTTTTCTTGGATCGCATCACATAGACTATTTTAGGACGCCGCTCACGATGGGTCAACGAATGCTCCAGCGCCGCCATCCCGCACTCACTTTGCTTGCGCGTCGTTCGCTTCGGACGGATAATCCGGCCAGTAATTTGAAGACGAGCAGCTGTAGGCCGAGGCGGAGGCGATCATGTCGCAACAGAATCGTGGGAGCAGTTTTTCGCGAAGGGAATTCGGGCAATCCATTGGTGCCATTCTCGCCGCGGCGTACGTTGCTCCAAATTTTCTTCAAGGAGTCACGGGCGGACGTTTGAAAGGCTTCTCCCGCTCGGATGCCATCCTCATCAATTCCAACGAAAACCCCTATGGCCCTTCAGCGCGCGCCATTGCCGCAATCACCGGTTCAGAGGCGGTCGCCTGTCGCTATCCTGACGATCTTTATGGCCGTGCCATCAACTCGATCGCACAGTTGCATCATGTGGATCGCGAAAATGTAATTCTCGGCTGCGGTTCGACGGAGATTCTCCGCGTCTGCGATGCTTCCTTCGTCGGCTCGAGCAAACAGCTTGTGGTCGCCGAGCCTACCTTTGAAGCTGTCACCTATTACGCGAAAGTTTCCCGCGCCAATGCCGTCAAAATTCCGCTGACTTCGGATTTTCGCCATGATCTTCCGGCAATGGCCCGCGCATCGTCCAGCAATACCGGGCTCGTTTATGTCTGCAACCCCAACAACCCCACCGCGACAATCAACTCGCGCGCTGAGTTCGCCGATTTTCTCGTGCAAGTGCCGCCTTCGGTTTACGTGCTTGTTGATGAAGCTTATTTTCATTTTGTTGAAGACCCGCGCTATTCAAGCGTCGTGGACATGATCCCGCAGCACCCGAATCTGATCGTCACCCGGACTTTTTCGAAAGTTTACGGCATGGCGGGCATGCGCCTGGGCTACGCGGTCGCGCAAAAACAAACCATTCAAGCGATGCACCCCGAATTGCTTTTCGATAATGGCAACGCCGCGGTGCTTTCCGCCGCGGTCGCCA
>JASHYE010000168.1 GCA_030043155.1 Candidatus Acidiferrales bacterium
CTGCGCCAGCGAAAACGCAACATCTTCCGCCACGTACGTGCCACACACCGGATCGCGAAACAATTCTTTCGTTTTCGCCATCGGCGCGCTTGGCTGAACTCGCCCGGTCATCGGGTTACTCTTTTGCTCCGCCGCATGTTGAAATGCTTTCTTGAAAATCCACGCGACCACTGCTGTAACCAGCGCCCAAAACATCAACGAAAAAATCTTTGCAGGTATTTCATACTTGGCCGTTTGCCCTCGAAACCGGAGCGTTGAGCCGAAATCGATATTCGTCTCTCCCGTTGACGCGCCCGGACATTATTTCCCGTAAGTGCTGCTAGGCCCGAAGTTTATTCGTCCCGCCCCTGCCCGTCAATCAAAAGCGCCCGAATTCCCGCTTCCTCGTGCCTGCGTAGCAAGCCCATTTGTCTAACGTTGGCTGAGCCTTGCCTAACGCATATGATTGAAAATAAATGGCATACTAGGAAATAGCAGCGGCCTAATGTCGAGGGCCTGCACAGCCACCGGATAACAACTACCGATTGAACTTCACTTGTATTACCGGAAACTTGCACAAGAACGTCGAATAAAAACCGACTGATCGTCCAATTAGCGCTCGATCGGGGAGACGCAAGCCAGACCTATTCGTACCTTAGCGCGACCATCGGATCGACTTTCACTGCTCTGCGAGCGGGGATGTAGGAGGCGAGCATAGCGGCGAGCGTGAGTAGAACCGCGACGGCAACAAAAGTGAAAGGATCGGTGGCGGTGATGCCGTAGAGCAAGCTAACCATCAAGCGGGTCAAACCAAACGCCGCGAGCAGGCCAATAGCAACACCCACCAACGCTAGGCGCGCTCCCTGAATCAGAATGAGCTGCATAACGTCGCGCCGTTGCGCGCCCAGCGCTACGCGAATGCCGATTTCCTGGGTGCGTTGCGTGACGTTGTAAGAAATCACGCCGTACATCCCTACCGCCGCAAGCAGGAGCGCCAATCCGCCAAACGCCGCCAGCAGCAGCACGGTGAAGCGCGGCTGCGCTATGGATTCGCTCACGAGGTCGTTCATCGTTCTCATGTTCGCTACTGGCAAGTCCGGATCGACCGCATGAACGGCTGCCCTCGCGCTGGTTGCAGCAGCCGCGGGATCTTGGGCCGTCCGCAGCACCACATCCATAGTAAGCAGCGATGGCCACACCTTCTGCGTGTAGGACACATACATTTCGGGCGGCGGCGACTCACGAAGCGATATCCGCTTGACGTCGGCGGCAATGCCGACAATGGTTGTCATCGGGAATACTCGTCCACGGGGCGCAATCTGTTTTCCAATGGGATCCCGTCCCGGCCAGTATTTCTTCGCCAAGGCCGCGCTAATGATCGCTACGGGCGTCGAACTCGCCGTATCGGAGTCCAGGAACTGGCGCCCGCGCAGGATCGGCGTTCCCACCGCGGAAAAATACTCCGGCGATACCATCGTATAGTTCGCCATCGGTATATCCAGCGGCGACGCTGGCGGATGATCCGAGAAACGGATCGCCGTCGATTCGGTTGCACCACTCAGCGGAACAATTTCCGTCACTCCCGCTGCCTGAACGCCGGGCAGCGCTTGCAAGTGACGAAGTACATTCTGGTAGGTCGCAACGATGTGCGCTTGGTCCGGATATTTCGAGGCGGGAAGCGTGAGTTCGAACGTAAGAGCTCTCGCTGCGCGGAATCCGGGATCGACACGCAGCAGGCGATAGAATGTCCTCGTCAGCAACCCCGTCGCGATAACCAGCACCAGCGCGAGCGCGATCTGCGAAATGAGCAACCAATCGCGTGTTCTGTGCGTTCCGGAATTTGAACTGGTCCTGCGGTTGCCCTCCTTGAGCGATTCCACCAGGTTTTCGCGGGTGGCGCTGATCGCCGGCACCATGCCGAAAAGAACCCCCGTCATCAGCGTCACGCAGAGTGCAAACAGCAGTACGCGCACATCGAGACTGGCTTCACTCAGGCGTGGAATGCTTGCCGGCCCGAAAGCTTTCACCAGACGGATCGCAACTTCTGCAATCAGGATTCCTAAGGCACCGCCCAGGCCCGCCAGCACAACGCTTTCTGTGAGCAGCTGCCGAATCAAACGTGATGCGCCCGCGCCGAGCGCCGCCCGCACCGTGATCTCCCGTTTGCGATTCAGCGAGCGCGTCAGCAGCAGGCTCGCGACATTCGAGCACGCAATCAGCAGCACTACCGCCACCGCCGCGAGGATCAGTAGCAATGGCTGCCGCGTATCGCCCGCCGCTTGCCGCGTCAACGGAGTCACCCGCGATTGAAACCAGCCTTGCCCATTGGGCCGCCCGCTCTCCAGATGCTTCCCCATCACATCCATGTCCGCTTGCGCCTGCGCTAGGCTGACGCCCGGCTTCATCCTGCCCACCACGGCCAGTTCGTCTGGCTCGTTCACAACCATCGATCCGCGATTCAGCGCCAGCGGCACCCACAGCTCCACTTGCGGAGCGAAAGTGAACACATCCGGCATCTCATTCGCGCGCGGAAATACGAAGCCGCGCGGCATTACCCCGATAACCGTGTAAGGAGCGCCGTTCAATTGAATGCTGCGGCCCAGAATGTCCGGATCAGCGCCGAACCTTTGGCGCCACAGCGCGTCGCTGAGAATCACTTCATGCTCGTTGCCCAGCTCGTCCTCCTTATCCGTGAAAATCCGGCCGATCTCAGGCCGCACGCCGAGAGACGGGAAGAATCCGGCTGAAGCTCGGAGGCCATCTACCCGCACCGGCTGACCCGACCCGGTCAAATTGAACGACTGACTCAAGAATGCGCCCATTGCATCGAACGCTTTCGATTCCCGGTTGAAAAACAAAAAATCGACGCGCCCCCACGGATAGTAATCAAACCCGAGGTTCAATCCGCGTTTCGGCAAACGCCAGGGAAAAACGATCCTCTCTGCATGAGGAAATGGCAGCGGCTTGAGCAATACTGCATCGACCAAGCTGAAAACCGCAGTGCTCGCGCCAATTCCCAGTGCCAACGTGAGCACCACGACCGCCGTGAAACCCGGAGATTTGCGCAGCATGCGGAGGGCGAAGCGGGTGTCCTGCACAAACGTTTCGAGCCACTGAAATCCCCACGCTGCGCGCGCGTCTTCTTCGATCTTCAGCGTGTTGCCCAAGGCTCTCTGCGCGGCGCGCGCCGCTTCTCGCGGCGAGAAACCTATGGCTTGCTGTTCTTCGGCCTCTAAGTCGAGATGATCGCGCAACTCGCGCGCCAGCTCCGCCTCGCGTGCGCGGCGCCGATACCACGGAAACCAGGAGAGCAAGGAATCGAGCCTGCGCCAGACGGCCATTTCATCCCTCCCTTGCTGGCGCCATTACGCGGCCAATCGAGGCGACCAGCCGCCGCCATTTTGAGTGCTCGTTCGCGAGCTGCTTTTTACCCGCTGGAGTGAGGCGGTAATACTTAAACTCACGCTTCCCGCCTTTGGGTGTCTCCC
>JASHYE010000169.1 GCA_030043155.1 Candidatus Acidiferrales bacterium
TTTGACTGCGTCTGATCGTCCTGGTCCTGGGAAATGACTCCCTGTTTTGTAAGATCAGCGATGCGTTTGGCATCTACCTTCGCGTATTCCGCAGTGGCCTGCAGTTTTACGACGTTGGCCTGATCGGCAACGATGTTGGCCTTAAGGTTCTCCACATTGGCGATGGCATTGGCAAGATTCCCGCGGGCTGTGATCACCTGTGCTTCGTAAATTGTGGGGTCGAGCTGCGCCAGCACATCTCCCGCATGCACCTTGGTATTGAAGTCAGCGAAGATATATTGGACGGTGCCTGAGACAAACGAGCCCACGGGCACGGTGGTCAGGGGATTGATTGTGCCGGTGGCCTGAACCATCGCGGTCAGATTTCCACGGTGGACGGGCATGGTGATGTAACGCACATCTTGGGATCGCCCCTTCATCACGGCACCCACGCAGATAATCACCACGACGGCAAGCACGACCAGCCAGGTCAGGCGTTTGTGTTTTCGATACCAATCTCGAGCAGGCATAATCCTATTTTTTCCTCGGTGGTTTTTTACACCTACACGGGCAGGTGCATCCTGCGCAGTATTCTCCGCAGCCTATCACTTGGACGCGGGATGGAGAGTATGGGTTTCAAGCTCCGCCTTCTTCGAATTTCGCGGAGGCGCGCCTCCGTGCTACATTGAGCGCTCCGATTTAGCGCGCAAGGAGGCAGTTTGGGTTATCGCGACCTGCGGGAATTCATTGCGCATCTCGAGCGTCAAGGCGAGTTAAAGCGTATCACCGCCGAAGTTGACCCGGTACTTGAAATTACGGAGATCACCGACCGGGTCACCAAAGCGGGCGGGCCAGCGCTTTTTTTTGAGCGCCCCAAAGGTTCGCGAGTGCCGTTGGTCATTAATCTTCTGGGCAGCCATAGTCGAATGAACATGGCACTCGCGGTTGAACGGCTCGAGGATGTGGCCAATCGCGTGAAGTCGTTTCTTGACGTGCAGACTCCTCAGGGGTTTCTCGACAAAGTGAAAATGCTGCCCAAACTGGCCGAGCTGGGATCGTTTTTCCCGAAGACAGTGAAGTCCGGGCCGTGCAAAGAGGTAATTCGCAAGGGCGGTTTTTCGTTGGGTGAGTTTCCAATTTTGAAGTGCTGGCCACAGGACGGCGGGCGCTATATCACCTGGCCCATGGTGATCACGAAGAATCCAGAAACAGGGAAACGCAACGTAGGATGCTATCGCATGCAGGTTTTTGATGATCGTTCGACGGGCATGCACTGGCAGACGCAAAAGCATGGCGCGGAGCATTTTCGCAGCGCCCGTTCGCGGGATAGCAGGGGAAAAATGGAAGTGGCGGTGGCAATAGGCTCCGACCCGGCCACGGCTTTGGCCGGAATTCTGCCGGTACCGCCGGACCTTGACGAATTCATGTTCTCGGGCTTTCTCAGGAAAGATGCCGTTGAGTTAGTTCGTTGCGAGACTGTCGACTTGGAGGTTCCTGCGAATGCCGAGATTGTGCTCGAAGGGTATGTGGATCTGGGGGAGCTACGCACGGAGGGGCCGTTCGGCGATCATACGGGCTTTTATTCGCTCGAAGGTGAGTATCCAGTTTTCCATATTACCTGCATCACGCATCGCAAGGACCCGCTTTACCTCACTACAATTGTCGGACGCCCACCGCAAGAGGACTACTTCATGGGTCATGCCATTGAGCGGATTTTCCTGCCCGTGATGAAGATGCAGTTTCCTGAAATTGTGGACGTGTCGATGCCGGCGGAGGGCATTTTCCAGAACCTGATGATTGTTGCTATCCGAAAGTCGTATCCCGGCCACGCGCGCAAAGTGATGAACGCGATCTGGTCACTTGGCCAAGCTATGTTTACAAAGGTCGTGATTGTGGTTGATCACGACGTGGACGTTCAGAATCCCGGCGAAGTTGTTTGGAAAGCCCTGTGCGCGATCGATCCTCAGCGCGACATCGAGTTTGTGCTTGGGCCTGTGGATACGCTGGAGCACGCTTCGCGGTTGCAGGACTACGGTTCGAAAATGGGTGTTGATGCGACGCGCAAATGGTCTTCCGAGGGATTCAGCCGCCGTTGGCCGGATGAAGTTCGTATGGATCCGCAGACGACTGCGCGAATCGATAGCATGTGGAAAAGTCTAGGTATCGATCTACCTCACCACAAGTAAGACCACCCCTGTCCCCACGAACAGGTTCCGCTTTCGCACGCTTCGCGGCAAACACAGTGGACTTAGTTTCCCGCCTATTTTCTAATCTCAATTGTGCGAGGCCGCCGCAACATTGCCAAGTTAAACACGAACGGCAATGACCTGCGTTGACAATCGAACGGTACGAATGCCATATAGGGTTATAGAACTACTGGTAAGGGCATGACTCAGGGTGGGTCGCCGGTTCGACGGGGTGGTCGAAACTAGCGACAGCGAGTTTCAAGAACAACATACAAATCAGGGCCGTTCGCCAACCCGGCCCAGTTTTATGTGACCCGAGGCAGTTAGCGAGGACGACGCGATGTTTGGCAAGAAATCGAAAGCGCTGATTGGTCTGGACATCGGCTCCAGCTCTGTAAAGGCGGTCGAGCTGAAGAAGACGAGGGAAGGGTACGAGCTGGTCAACTTTGGAGTCGAACCGCTCGCCCAAGACACAGTCGTAGACGGCGCGATTATGGATGCTCCTGCCGTTGCCGAGCGCATCAGCTCAATTTTCGATGGGCAAAAGATCAAGTTGAAGGACGTGGCGACGTCTGTTTCCGGGCATTCGGTGATCGTGAAGCGCGTTCCTATGCCTGTCATGGCTGAAGACGAGCTGTACGACCGAGTACAGGCTGAAGCTAGCCAGCACATTCCGTTTGACATTGCCGACGTGAATTTGAGCCATCAGCTGCTGGAAGCGACGGATACTCAGATGGACGTTCTGCTTGTGGCCGTGAAGAAGGACAAGATTCTGAACCATACGAACGTGCTGGCCCAGGCCGGAAAGAGCCCGGTGGTGGTGGACATTGACGCATTCGCCCTGGAAAACTGTTTCGAGGTGAATTACGACCCCGATCCAGCGCAGGTGGTAGCACTCCTTAATATTGGGGCCAGCGTGATGAACATCAACATTATTCGCGGCTGGACCCCGCTTTTTACTCGCGACGTTTCGGTGGGTGGCAACCAATACACCGACGCGCTGCAAAAGGAACTGGACCTGAATTTCGACGATGCCGAACGGCTGAAAATGGGCGGCACGCTTCCTGGAGTAACCGAAGAGCAGCGCACATCAATTCTGCGCTCCGTTTCCGACATTCTGATGCTCGAAATCCAAAAGACCTTCGATTTCTTCCGAGCAACAGCGGCGGGTGAGAACATACGCCGGATCGTCGTGGCGGGCGGCACAGCGCGGGTTCCGGGGTTGCTGGATTTGCTGCGCGAGGAATTTGGGATGCCGGTGGAAGAGCTGTATCCCTTCCGGAAGATTTCCGTGAATCCCGGGAAGCACGATGAAGAGCGAATCCGCGAAATGGCGCCCCGGCTGGCGATTGCCGTCGGTCTGGCGCTGAGGAGTTTCGACACGCCATGATAAGAATCAACCTTCTTGGCCAGGAAAGGCCGAAGACCAGCCGGGGTCCGGCGATTCCGCTGGAATCTTCGCTTCGGCTGATCCTGTTCGTTGCTTCGCTGCTAGTGGCGGCGGTAGTTCTCTACGCGATGTATCACCAGAAGCAGACAGAGTTAACGGGAATTGAGAGCCGAATCACGAGTCTGCAAGCGGAGATGACGCGCCTGCAGCAGGTGAAAGCGGAAGTGCAGCAGTATGAGCAGCAGAAGAGCGTGTTGCAGGAGCGCATCGACGTGATTGAGCAGTTGCAAGCAAACCGTTCTGGCGGGCAGCAACTGCTGCAGATGGTCGCTGCCACAGTCGAGCGCTCGAATGATCTCTGGCTCACATCCATGACCCGCAACGGTAATTCGCTGGACCTGGCTGGAGAAGCGGTTTCCATCAACGCCGTGGCGAATTTTGTCACGCAGATGAAGCGCTCCGGATATTTCGACAATATCGAAATGAAGCAAGCGGCGGAAAACGACCTGGTCAAAGGCGCACAGACGTTTGGATTCACAATGTCCGCGGAGATTACGCCGACGAAACCCACCGGCGTGAGCGAACCGCAGGCGGCAACTGCTCCGGCACGGCCGGGAAAGAGCTAGGGAGGAGCAATGGCAACCTCATTTCGCGAAATGTCATGGCCAATTCAGGCACTGGCGTTTCTCGCCCTGGCCATCGTGCTGGTGCTCGCCGGACTGTATTTGCCGATGTCGCCCATAGCCGCCGAGCGAGTCGCGGTGGATGATGCGAACACGAAAATGAATGGTTTAGAGAAGCAGGTGCAGCCGCTTCGAGTATTTCAACAACGGCGCGTCGAACTTCAGAGCGAGATGGAAGCGCTGCAAAAGCAGCTTGCGACTTTGCAAGCGATCGTCCCTGAGGACAAGGAAGTAGACCAATTTCTGGATATGGTGCAGGGAGCCGCATCCGGGTCGGGCGTTTTCATCCGCAAAATTGAGACGGAGCCGATTGTTCCGGAGCAGTACCACTCACAGATGCCATTTAAGATCAGCGCGGACGGACCCTATTACTCGGTACTGGATTTTTTCACACGCCTCGGAAGGCTGTCGCGAATTATCAACGTGGGCGATATCAAGCTGACCGAAGTCAAGGCCGGGGATAGTTCAAACGCACAATTCCGTATGGCGCCGGGAACGACGGTTACCGGGGAATTCACAATCACGACATTCTTTACTTCGCCGGATGCGGCTGCTTCGGTTCCCTCAACGCAGCCTACGGCCGGCAGGATGAGGCGGTAGTTATGGGGCGCGGAAACATGACCGAACTGAAGATCGTTGCGCGAATCATGGCGCTGGGTGCGCTGATCTTTTGGTGCGCTGCTTCGGTTGGCGCAACACAGCAAAGGCCGATGCAGACGCCACAAAGGCCGGTTACGCACACGCAAATCACCCATCCGGTTCGCCATGGGACGGTTCGTCCCCTAGCGGCTCGCCATGTCGCAAGACCGGGCGCCGTCATTCACAGGCCCGAGAAGCAGGTTCCAGCGCAAGCGGTGGTTGCAAAGAAGCCCGAAGCGCCGAAACCCGAGGCCGCGCCAACGCCTTTGACTCCGATTGCTCTTGCGGATCAAACGCCTGCTCTTCCAGAAAGCGGCCATGGACGTGATCCATTCGAGGCGCTTATTCGGCCAAGTGATCCGAATGCGGCGCACGCTAATCTGCCTCCTGGAATTGCAGGTCTGCAGGTGGCCACGTTGCGGCTGGAAGGGATGGTCAAGACGCCGGACGGCATGATGGCCGTTGTCGCGAATCCTCAAGAAAGCGTTTATTTCCTTCACGACGGGGACCATGTTTACGATGGTGTGGTGGAGAAGATTGGAATTGATGACGTTACATTCCGTCAGGAAAGCAAAGATGCGTTTGGGCGCACAATCGACCGCGATGTGTCCAGGCGCCTCTATCCGATTGCAGGAGACGAGCAATGAGCAAGATTTGGCGGGGGATTGGGCTTGCCTGCCTTGTGGCAGCTAGCCTTTTGATTCTATCGACAGGCGCGGTCCAGGCCGACACGGGCCCCTCGGTGCGGGTGACGTCTGCCGTTGGCCAGGGCGTGGTCCGTCTCGATGCCAAGGCAAATGGCCCGTTCAGCTACGTCATTCACCACCCGAGCACGGATCTCTATTACATTGACCTGACCGGCGTCTCCGCGAAACCCAGCGCGGCAGCCCAAGTTCTCGGCACAGACATCGTTCGGAGCTATCGTCTCGAGCAGTACCAGTCCGGTGACACCACCGTTTCGCGACTGGAGATTCTGCTCGGCGATGGCGCGACACCGCAAATCACTCGTCAAGGAACAGGTGCGCTGCAGATTGTCGTTTCCAAGAAAAACGTCATGGATGCGAATGGCGATTTCACGGGAGAGCCCCACGTTGTGAATGCCGCCCTTCGCGAATCGGCCCCTACGAGCGCGGTCATTCGTCAGATTTCTGTAGCCAAGGATGGAGATGCTCCCGAAGTCTTGGTTCTTGGCTCCGGCTCGATGGATTGTCACGAGTTGCGCCTGAGCCATCCGGCACGCCTGGTTCTCGATTTCAACAGCGAGCGAATGTCCGCTGCGAAAAAGGTCGCCAGCACGG
>JASHYE010000170.1 GCA_030043155.1 Candidatus Acidiferrales bacterium
GAGGCAGATGCCGAAGAAAGGAACTTTGCGTTCGCGCGCGTAGCGAATCGCGTGGACCATGCCTTCGATGCCGCGCTTGCCGAAGCCGCCGGGGACGAGAATGCCATCGACGTGGCGCAGGCGCTGCTCGGCCATTTCGAGCGATTCAATTTCGCCGGATTCGATCCATTCGATTACGACGCGCGCGCGATGCGGCAAGCCTCCATGGACAAGAGCTTCGCGGAGGCTTTTGTACGCGTCTTCGAGCTGAACGTATTTGCCGACGACACCGATGCGGACTTCGCTTTCGGGATGCTCGAGGCGTTCGAGCATGCCGACCCAGCGGGACATGTCGCGAGGCGCCGCTTGAAGATGTAGAAGTTTGAGAATTTGCTCGTCGAAACCTTCGGCGGCAAGCGACATTGGAACTTCGTAGATATTTTTCACGTCGGGCGCGGAAATGACGCTCGAAGCCGGCACGTTGCAGAAAAGCGCGATTTTGGATTTCAGCTCGGGTGCGAGGGGATGGTCGCTGCGACAGAGCAAAATATCTGGCTGAATGCCGATGCTGAGAAGTTCCTTGACGCTGTGCTGCGTGGGCTTGGTTTTGTGTTCGCCGGCGGTAGGGATGTAAGGCACGAGAGTCAGGTGGACGTAGATCGCGTTTTCCGGGCCGAGTTCCAGACGCATCTGACGGATGGCTTCGAGGAAGGGAAGCGATTCAATATCGCCGACGGTGCCGCCGATTTCGACAATGACGACGTCAACGTCATCGGCGACCTTGCGAAAAGCGGATTTGATTTCATCGGTGACGTGAGGAATCACCTGCACGGTTTTGCCGAGATAGTCGCCGCGACGTTCCTTGGCGAGAATGGATTCGTAGATGCGGCCGGTGGTCCAATTATGATCGCGAGTCAGTTTGGCGTTGGTGAAGCGTTCATAGTGGCCGAGGTCGAGGTCGGTTTCAGCGCCATCGTCGGTGACGTACACTTCGCCGTGCTGATAGGGCGACATGGTACCCGGGTCAACGTTGAGATAGGGATCGCACTTCTGGAGGGTAACTTTGAGGCCGCGGGATTCGAGCAGGCAGCCCATGGAGGCTGCCGCGACGCCTTTGCCGAGAGAGGAAACCACGCCACCCGTAACAAACACATACTTCGGGCGCGTCACCAAGGCTTCCGCGATTCCTCCTAGCTAAGGTAGGCGCAACTCGTACAAACAATTATTGACAGAATGCGGGCGGTTGTCAATTGCACTTTTCGCGCGGAAATTTTCGCGCATCGGTCATGTGCCAAGAGTGAAAGCCCGGCTTTCACCCCGCCGAGCAAGCAACGCTCTGTGCGGTTGCCGCTACTTCCGCGCGGTGATGAGGCTGCGATAGCTCGTGCTGGTCCCACCGGGGCCAGCGGCAACGGGGGCGACATTTTGAAGCGGTTCATCATCTTACCATCTAAGTAGGAGGTCACCTCGAAGCGCAACGAGGCCCAAATGTTTCAGGTGGATTGAAAGGGGTCTTGCAGGAGCACCGAGGTTTTCCTATAATTCGACCGTTTCTGCGTAGCGTAAGTCTTCATAAGTGCAATCGCGGATGCGGTTTGAGGCAACAATAGGGAAATCAAGCGAGGAGACAGGAGAACGATGATGCGAAAGTGGGTCGTCGCAAACGCGATGGTGTGGCTGGCGGCAGCGCTGGTGTGTTGCGCGCCGCTAAGGGCTTCCGCGCAGGATCAGCAGGCTTCGAAGACGCCATATACGCTTCCGGAATACAACGCGTACCAAGCGGCCGCCGGGCAAACGGATCCGCAGGCAAAGATTCAGGCGCTCGATGACTTTGTCAATAAATTTCCAAATTCGGCGCTCATGCCGCTGGTAGATCTGCAATATTATAGCGCCTACAATCAGACGAAAAACTATCCCAAGCTGATCGAGTACGTGGACAAGTTTTTGGCGGTGCAAGACGACAAGTACCTGGCGATTCCAGGCATGACGAAGGAAAGGCTGGTCGGAGACCGCGTGCAGGCGCTGTATTTCCGGGCGGTGGCGTTCAACCAGTCGTTCAATGAGAAGGACGCGAATGCGGCGCAGGAGCTCACGGATGCAAGGAAGTACGCGCTTCAGGGAATAGATTCGCTGAATCAAATCCAAAAGCCGGCGAATATGACGGATGAAACTTTCGCGCAACAGAAGAAGCAGCCGGTGATGGTGTTCAACTATACGGCTGCGAGGGCAGCGCTGCTCGCCAAGGATTACAAGGACGCGATCGATTCGTACAATGCGTACATAGCGGCGAGCGGCGGGCCAAGCCAGAGCGTTGCTTCGGTGTATTACCAGATCGGCGTGGCTTACTTGCAGATGGTTGCCGAGCAGATGGCATCACAGCCGCAAACGAGTACGACGCCGCCGAGCGGGCAGCCTCCGGCTACAACGAATCCTCCTGGGACGTCGACAACAACGCCGCCGGCAACTCCGGGAACGAGCACGCCTACACCCGCGGCAAGCACGGATAATCCGCAGCTCACCGATCTGTATATGAACGGCTTCTGGAATCTTGCGAAGGCGCTGTCGCTGAACGTGTCGGGCGAGGCGCAGGTGAAGTCCTACTTAAGAGCGCAGATGTTCAACTACGAGCAGCCGGCTTGCGGGGACCTGTTGGACCAGCAGATGAACGATCTGATTCAACAGTCGGGCACGCAGACGGCGCGTCCGGCGCCCTACTCGATACCGAGCGCAGCGGATTTGGGAAAAATCCTGCAATCGAGCAATCTACTTTCCATTTTGTCAGATTTGCAGGGCGGCGGCGATAAGGGAAAGATGACGTGGCTCGCTGTCTGCGGGCAGGAAATTCCGAATGTCGTGGGGAAAATTACGGACATCGTGCCGGCAACTGATTCGATTGATTTCAAAGTGTTCACCGCGGCCACTGGCGAGGAAATTCAAGCGGGAACGACGCCTAATCTGGATGTGACGGTGTACACATCGGCCCCGTCGGCTGCAGATACCACTGCGGCGGCGGGAGCCAATGCCAATGCCAATGCCCAGGCGCAAACGCCTCCGCCAGTACAGCCGGAGGTTTCACGCTTGCAAAAGGGAGACGGGATTAAGTTCACAGGCACGCTGACGAAGTATGACGCGCAACCGTTCCTGCTGTACTTCACGAAAGTACAGGTGGATCCGTCGGTGATCCCGGCAGAGAAAACCCCAGCGCGAAAGCCGCATCGTCCGGGTGCGCGCTAAGCAGAATTAAAGAATCAAAACAGAATCGGGCCGTCGCATGCGAAATGCGGCGGCCT
>JASHYE010000171.1 GCA_030043155.1 Candidatus Acidiferrales bacterium
GTTGCAGCGGGCGATAGTGCTGCAAAAAATCAAAATTCGCGGTGGTGATGGGACGCAGAGGCGTGCCGAGATTGCGCGCGACGGTGACGGCTTTGAGAAAAACTTCGGGGAGGATGACGGCGGAGCCCCAGTTGAGATAAACGCCGCCCGGGTGCATTTCGCGAACGAGGGCACAAAATAATTTGAAGTCGTGATGCGTGGCGGCGCCAAGATTTTCTCCGGATGCGGCGCGATGAATGTGAGTGATGTCCGCGCCGATAGCAAGATGCACGGTGACGGGGATTTTCGCGCGATACGCGGCGGCGAGGATGCTTTGATCGAGATGCTTGGCGTGCGTGCGCTTGTCATTGAGCATTTTGCCGGCGGCTTCGCCGAGTCCGATGCGCGAGCGGCGGGCGAGAGCGGCCATTTCGTTGATGATGCTGCCGGTCTCTTCGGCCATGCCGAATTTTCCTTCGCCGAGGACGGCGTCGACGTCTTCGGAAGTGCCGCCGACCATGGCGATTTCGAAATCGTGGATGAGCGCGGAGCCGTTCATGGCGATGCCGGAGATGAAGCCGCGGCGGAGAAGATCGATGAGGATGGGGCCGAGGCCGACTTTGACGACGTGTCCGCCCATGCCCCAGAGGATGGTGCGGGAGTTTGCACGGGCCTCGATAACGGCTTGAGCGATGGAGCGAAGGTCTTCGGCGGCGAGAATGCGCGGGAGCGAGCCGAGAAATTCGGCGAAGGATTCGCCCTGGCGCGCGGGTTTGGCGAATTGGCCGACGCTGACTTTGCTGGGGCGCGAGGCGAGCGGGTAGGTGCGAAGGCCGTGGAAGTTGAGCGGCTGCGTTTTGTAGAGGCTTGGAGATTTGCGAGACAAGATTCAGTCCACCATACCGATGTCAAAGTGATCCGTAGTCGACACACCTGACTCTACAATGCAGACCGGATGGGCGGCAATACCTCAGGAGAACAGAGGGGAGGAATCTACTCGGATGCCCGCATAGAGGTGGCCTTAACTCTTTTTTGATAATGTGATAATTACTGTGTTTAAACCAGTCTGAGACAAGGTTTAGCGTATGGCGATCTGGCAACCACCTTTAGCACCTGTATTCCCCCAAGCGGCGTCGCTCGATTGGGCCCTTGCGCATGTGGAGTCGTATGGAGACACGATCTTCCTTCCCAGGGCGTTTGAATACCAGGCAATCCGTCACGATTGGCCGACTGTACGGACTTGGCTTTCACAGCAAGACATGAGGGACTGGTCTCCTCGCCCCCTGCGTCGCTTACTAGCCAGTAAGACGAAATATTCCTATCGCTACATTACGCAGTTGGATCCGCTAGAATACCTGGCCTTTACCGCGCTCATCCACGAAATAGGCTCCCAACTAGAAGCCGTGAGGGTGCCCCAAACAGAACGGATCGTCTATAGCTGGCGGTTCGCGGCGACGACAAGCGGAGAAATGTATGACCCCGACTCGCGTTGGCATCACTTCAACACGCGGTGCCTGGAATTGGCCGGGTCGCGGAGCTGTCGTTGGGTAGTTGTTGCGGATATCGCCGATTTTTTTCCTCACATCTATTTGCACCCACTCGAGCACGTAATGGACCGAGCCACAAACCACTCACCCACCGCATATTGCATTCTTCGAATGATACGCAACTGGAATGCGCTTGTGTCCTACGGCTTGCCTGTCGGCTTAGCCGGTTCTCGGATTCTGGCAGAGGCGGCGATATCCGATGTGGACTCATCGCTGAGGGGCGTCGGTAGAAAATATTGCCGCTATTCGGATGACATTAGGATTTTTTGCCGATCGGAAAGCGAAGCCAGAGAGTCACTAGAGCATTTGGCAATGGTTCTCTTCAATACGCACGGTCTGACGCTCCAACCCATGAAAACGTTGATTGCTCCAAAAGAAGAGTATGTTAGTCGCTTCGCCACAAGTGGGGAACGGATCGAGTTGGAAAGTTTGACCGATAAACTGCACGACCTTTTGGAAGAGGCGGGTATTGAAAACGACTACGAGGATGAAATTGACTACGATAGCCTGCCGGAAGACGTGAGGAACGAAATTGATGCTCTCAACATGGTGCAAGTTCTGGATGAACAGATGGACGCTGACAGTCCCGATCCGATTGTGATGCGGTTCGTCCTTTACCGATTGCGCCAACTACGTATCGAGGGAGCCATTGAGCCGATTCTAAGGCACTTCGGAAAACTGCAACACGTGATCGATTCCGTGATGAAGTACTTGAGCAGCATGAGAGACGTAAGTGTGACGATACGCGGGCGCATTGGTAGGGCCGCGATTGGTGCGGCGCGAAAGTCCTCTAGCGGATCATACGAACGCATGTGTCTCATGAGCCTGTTTACCGAAGGTCGGAAGTTCAACCACGAAGATCGCTTCGAAAAATTGTATGAAGAGTTTCCGGACAACGCGACAAAGCGCGAACTGATCCTGGCTCTTGGCCGGTCGGTAGCAGCCCATTGGTTCATGGCAAGACGCCATGATTATCAGACTCTTGATCCGTGGACAAAGCGCGCATTCCTCGCGGCATTCAGCTGTGTCTCGCCGGACGCGAGGGGCCATTTCTACCGCTCGGTGCGTGGTGGAGCGGACCTGCTGGAAACCGCAGTTCTGAACTGGGTTGCTGCCAATCCATTTTCATAGTGACACCCGACAGAAAACGTCGGGACTCGCACGGAATGACACCTGAAGACACGCCGCCAAGCAGACCGTCATTGCGTCGTTGGGATCGCGTCCTTCGGTTACGCTTTGGCGGCGCGGTCTTTCGGTTGAGGAATGATTCGGATGTAGGGCCGGGGTGACTTCCAGCCGTCGGGGTACTTCTTTTTGGCTTCTTCGTCGGAGACGTTGCCGCTGATGATGACGTCTTCGCCCGGTTTCCAGTTCACTGGCGTGGAAACGCTGTGCTGAGCGGTGAGCTGAATGGAATCGAGGACGCGCAATACTTCGTCGAAGTTGCGGCCGGTGCTCATCGGATAACTGAGAGTCAGCTTGATTTTTTTGTCGGGACCGACAACGAAAACGGTGCGGACGGTGGCGTTCGCGGCGGCGGTGCGGCCTTCGGAGGTGGTGCCTGCGTCGGCGGGCAGCATGTCGTAGAGCTTGGCGATTTGAAGTTGCGGGTCTCCGATCATCGGGAATTTCACTTTGTGGCCCTGAGTTTCTTCAATGTCAACGGCCCATTTGCCGTGGTTGGTCACGGCGTCGACGCTCAGTCCCAGGATTTTGCAATTCCGCTTCTCAAACTCGGGCTGCAGCCCGGCCATGTAGCCGAGCTCTGTGG